>NZ_JACEXH010000242.1:0-3687 GCF_014525465.1 Actinotalea sp. JY-7885
CGCGGACGCCGCCCGCGCGCCGTCGTCCGCGCCCTCGGCACCGCGCCTCGGCGGACCGCCCAGCACCGGCGCCGGCCCCGACTGCGGCAGCCCCGCGTCGGCGGAGCCGCCCCGCAACGACGGGCCGACCTTCTACACCTCGACGCCGAGCGAGTCAGGGGACGGCAGCAACGGCCGCGTGCCGCGCTCGCAGCTGTCCCCGCTCGGCTGGTGCCAGGACTCGCAGGGGAACCAGCAGTGGCTGCGCCACGACGCCGCTGCGGCCCTGACCAGGCTGAACGAGGCCTTCCGGGCGCAGTTCGGCGAGAACATCGCCGTCGACATGACCTACCGGTCCTACGAGGACCAGGTCCAGATGCGCGAGGCGTACGGCTCCGCCGCGGCGCGTCCGGGCACGTCGAACCACGGCACCGGGCTGGCGTTCGACACCTGGGAGTGGCAGGCGTACGCCTTCGGCTCGGCGCGGTACGAGTGGCTCGTGGCCCACGGCCCCGCGTACGGCTGGGTCGCCCCGGGTTGGGCCCGCCAGGGCGGCTCCAACCCGGAGTACTGGCACTTCGAGTTCACCGGCTGACCACCCCGCCCCCGACCGACCGCGGACGCCGGCCACCCCTCCGGTGAGCACGTCCGTTCCCACCCAGCACGTCCTGCGCAGCGGACGTACCCGCTGGGAACGGACGTAGCGGGCGACCCGGGGTGGTGCGGGGCCGGCCGTCGCGCGGACGTGCCGGGCGGGGTGCGCTCCGGGGTGGCCGGCGGGTGGGAGAGTGGGACGGCCCCGGCCCACGTCCGCCGGCGGCGCAGCGCGGCGACGAGGCCGCGACCGACCCTGGAGGCGCCACCGATGGCCGACACCGACGTCGACCCGACCACCCACTCCCCCGCCACCGCGTCCGGCGACGGAGCCCTGCGCAGCGGGGTGCCGGACATCGCGCCCGACTCGGCGCGGCCCACGCACGCCGGCCCGCTGGCGACGGCGCAGACCCAGCTCGCGGGCGCCATCGAGCGGCTGGGCTACGACGCCGGCATGCACGCGATGCTCGCGACGCCGCGGCGCGAGATCAACGTGGCGATCCCCCTGCGGCGCGACGACGGCACGACCGAGCTGTTCCACGGCTTCCGGGTGCAGCACAACGTCTCGCGCGGACCGGGCAAGGGCGGGCTGCGGTTCCACCCGAGCGTCGACGTCGACGAGGTCCGCGCCCTCGCGATGTGGATGACGTGGAAGTGCGCCGTCGTGGAGCTGCCGTACGGCGGCGCCAAGGGTGGCGTCGCGATCGACCCGCGGCGGTACTCCCAGGGTGAGCTCGAGCGCGTCACGCGCCGCTACACGAGCGAGATCATGCCGATGATCGGTCCGGAGCGGGACATCATGGCCCCCGACATCGGCACGGACGCGCAGACCATGGCCTGGGTGATGGACACCTACTCCGTCAACCAGGGCTACACGATCCCCGGCGTCGTGACCGGCAAGCCGCTGGAGGTGGGCGGCTCGCTGGGGCGGGCCACGGCCACGTCCCAGGGCGTGGTCCACACGGCGACCGCGGCGATCCGCGAGCAGGGCCTGGACCTGCGCGACGTGCGGGTCGCGGTCCAGGGCTTCGGCAAGGTCGGCTCCCACGCGGCGGCGATCTTCGCCCAGGGCGGCGCGCGCGTCGAGGCGGTCTCCGACCAGTACGGCGGCCTGCACCGCGCCGGCGGCATCGACGTGCCGCGGCTGCTCGACCACGTGCGCGAGACGGGCTCGGTCGTCGGCTTCGCGGGCGCCGACCCGATGGACAACGCGCACCTGCTCACGCTCGACGTCGACGTCCTGGTCCCGGCGGCGGTCGAGGGGGTCATCACCGAGGCGAACGCGGACCAGGTCAAGGCCCGCTGGGTCGTCGAGGGCGCCAACGGCCCGACGACCGCCGGGGCCGACCGCATCCTGACCGAGCGCGGGGTCGTCGTCGTGCCCGACATCCTCGCGAACGCGGGCGGCGTCGTCGTGTCCTACTTCGAGTGGGTGCAGGCGCAGCAGGCCTACTGGTGGACGGAGGCGGAGATCGAGCACCGCCTCGCCGAGCGGATGCTGCACGCCTACGACGCCGTCGCCGAGGTCGCGCGGCGCGAGCGCGTGCCGCTGCGCGACGCCGCCCTGCTCATCGGGGTCCAGCGCGTCGCCCAGGCCCACCGCACGCGCGGCCTGTACCCCTGACCGAGCACGGGCGCACTAGGGTCGGGACCGTGACGACCTACCTCCTCGTCGACGGCGAGAACATCGACGCGACGCTCGGCGGCTCGATCCTCGGCGCCCGCCCCGCACCCGAGGAGCGCCCCCGCTGGGAGCGTGTGCTCGAGTTCGCCCGCACCGTCTGGGGCGGCGAGGACGTCAAGGGGCTGTTCTTCCTCAACGCGTCCAACGGCACGATGCCGATGTCGTTCGTCCAGGCCCTCGTGGCCATCGGCTTCACGCCGATCCCGCTGGCCGGCGAGGCGCACGAGAAGGTCGTCGACATCGGCATCCAGCGCACGCTCGACGCGCTCGCCGACCGCGACGGCGACGTGCTGCTCGCGAGCCACGACGGCGACTTCGCGCCCCAGCTCGGCGCGCTCCTCGGCCCCGGGCGCAACGTCGGCATGATGGCGTTCAAGGAGTTCACCAGCACGGCGCTGCAGCAGCTCGCCGAGGGCGGGCTTCAGGTGTTCGACCTCGAGACGGACGTCCGCGCGTTCAACGTGCGCCTGCCCCGCCTGCGGATCATCTCGCTCGCGGAGTTCGACCCGACGCGCTACCTCTGAGCGGCACCTCGGGGCCGGCACGGTCCCGGGGTCCGGACGAGGTTCCTCGTTCGGGGTGCGGACCGGTCACGGGCGTCCTATGGTCTCGTCAAACCTCCAGGTCGCCCGCGAGAGCGGAGACCCGGTCCGTACGACGGGCCGCTGGTGGGTGCCACGCCCTGTGCGGGTGAGACACCTGCCGGACCCGCCCCCGCTCGCCCCGGCGAGCGGGGGCGCACTCGTTTCGCCACCATGTGACCATGACCCACAGAGCCGACGACGGTTCAGGCGCCACCGCTCCCGAGGCGCACCCCGGCCCCGCGCACGCCCCTGCGCCGGGACCCGGCGAGGACGGGAGACGCGAGACCCCGACGGAGAAGCTGGACCGGAACTGGAACGAGATCCTCCAGGAGCTCCGCGTCACGCAGACGGGCATCCAGATCCTCACCGGATTCCTGCTGACCGTGCCGTTCCAGGAGCGGTTCGCCGAGCTGACCGACACCCAGCGCACCTTCTACCTCGTGCTCGTGGCGCTCGCCGCGCTGACGACGGGGACGGTGGTCGCCCCCGTGAGCCTGCACCGCTGGCTGTTCCGTCGCCGCGCGAAGTCCGAGCTCGTCACGAGCGCCGACCGGTTCATGCGGGTCGGCCTCGTCCTGCTCTCGCTCGTGGTCGCGGGCGTCGTCCTGCTCGTGTTCGACGTCGTCACCGGGCGCACCACCGCGGTCGCGGTCGCCGGCTCGGTCCTCGTGTTCCTGGTGCTCGCGTGGTTCGCGCTGCCGGCGGTCCTGGCGCGCAGCCGGCCGCGCGCGGAGCCGGAGGCCCTGCGGCCTGGCACCGAGTAGGTCGGCACCGAGCAGGTCGGCACCGAGCGGGCGCCTCAGGGGCTCGCGTGGCGGCCCGCGCGGCGCGGTCGAGCTCGGCGCG
>NZ_JACEXH010000243.1:0-3676 GCF_014525465.1 Actinotalea sp. JY-7885
GGTTCGCGCCGCGCCACCGCTCCGGCGGGCGGCGCGCGAGCCGCCGGGACGCCCACCGCCGACGCCGACGCCGACTCGGGCGCTGACGCGGGCGCTGACGCCGGCGCCGGCCCCGAGATCGACATCGACGAGTTCGACGACGCCGCCGAGGCACCGCAGGCGCAGCGACAGCAGCGCCGTCAGCAGTCACCGACGCAGTCGCAGGCGCAGTCACCGGCCCGGCGCGCGGTGCTGCGCCAGGTGCGGGGTGCGGACCGCCCGCTGCGAGGTGGGCTCGTGGCCCAGGCGGCCCACAAGGCCGACCCGACCCTGCGCAGCAGCGGCTGGGACGGCACGGGCGGCTTCTTCGGGTGGATCGCGGAGGCGGTGCCCGAAGTGGCGGCGTCACCGGAGCCCGCCCCGGGCTTCGTCTGGGACCCGCGCCGGTTCAGCGAGTCCGACCTGCCCGGAGGCGCCCCCAACCTGCCGCCGCTGCAGCGCCAGGTCGTGGACGTGACCGACGTGCCGAACCTGCCGGCCGACCGGTACCGCGTCCTCATCGCGACCCTCGCCGAGGACGTCGCCGAGCATCCCTTCGACCGCCCGGAGACGGCACGGCGCGTGCACGACGCGTGCCAGGCGGCGGGGGAGCCGATTGGTCGTGCGTCCGTCAACGCCGTGATCGCCGGCGTGCTCTACGCGGGCCTCGACCTCGCGGCGGCGCCGACCGCCCGCGAGGTGGCGGAGACCTGGGCGGAGTACGTCATCGGCCTGTGCCGCGGCGCGCGGATGGAGCTCGACGCGTCGGACGCCGCGGCGATCCGCACCTGGCTCGGCGGCGGCCTGGCGGGTCCTGCGGCCGCCTGAACGGCGCGCGTCCGACGACGCGCGAGCGGCGCGCCCGGGCCCAGCCTCGGGCGCGCCGCGGCCGACAGCCGGTCGCGCCGAACCAGCCGGTCGCGCCGAACCAGCCGGTCGCGCCGAACCAGCCGGTCGCGCTGCGGTCGGCCTGTCACGCCGCGCCCAGGTCGAGGAGCACGGTCTCGCCGCCTGGTGGCGGACGTGTGCCGGTGGCCGGTGGTGCCCCGGAGGCGTGCTCGGGCTGGGCGGCGGGTCTGCCGTCGGGGTGTCGGAACTCGAACCCGTGGGGGACTCGGGTGATGCGTAGGTCGTGGGTGTGGATGTGGTCGTGGTGGTGCCAGCAGAGAAGGATGCCGTTGTCGGTGGAGGTGTCGCCGCCGTGTGACCACCACCGGATGTGGTGGATCTCGCCCAGCGTGGGCGGTGCGGTGCATCCGGGGTACTGGCAGTGGCGGTCGCGGGCGATGACCGCGCGGCGCAGCTGTTTGGTGTAGGTGCGCTCGTCCTGGCCGACGTTGAGGATCTGGCTGTCGGGTCCGAACACGATGCGGGTGACCTGGGAGTCGCACGCGATGCGCTGCAGGACCGAGGCAGGGACGGGTTCGCCGGATTCGAACTCGGCGGGATCGACCAGATCGGTCTCGAGACCCGTGCGCCGCACCTGGTGCGCCGTGCCACCCGCGCTATCCCTGGCGCCCGCGCCGTCCCTGCCACCCGCGCCATCCGTGCCGCCGGTGCCACGAGCGGCCGCCTCGGCGGCGTCGCGGGCCGCGGCGTCGGTGGCCAGGCGCTGGTAGGTCTCCCAGGAGACGTGCACGCTCAGGTGCGGGCGGACCTGGGCCCCGGCACCTGTGAGGCCTCTGTCCAGGACCAGGCGGGCGAGGTCGACCAGGGCTTCGGCCTGGCGCTGCTCGACGGGCCGCTGGTCGTCCTTGGTCGGCACGCCGGCGATGGATCGGACGGCGGTGGCCAGGAGCTGACCGTTCTCGTGGGTGAGGAACCCGCTCAGCGCCAACCCGTCCCCGCGCGGGGTCAGGGTCAGGCGCTGTCGCGCGACGGCCTGGCGGTGCTCACGCTCGGCGGCTTGGTCGTCGAGCTTCGCGGCCATGCGACTGGTCAGGCGCCGGAACTCGTCGACACCCAGGCGGCGCGCTTGGTCGACGAAGAACGCCTCGTTGCGGTCCGGTAGGTCGCTCGCGAGGGCGGCGCGCCTCGCGGGGGAGGACACCAGGCGGCTCAGCGCCTCGGCGTGACCCCGGGTGATCTCCCCGGACGCCACCGCCTCCCGCACGACGGGGAGTTCGCCCATCGCCCGGCCGAGCTGGGCCTGGCGGGCCGCGTCCCCGTAGGCGATGCCCTCACGGCGCGCGACGTGCCCCGCCACCGTGCGGTCCGCCCCACCTAGCGCCCAGCGCCCGTCCGCCTCCACCGCTGCGAGCAGGACCGAGGCAGCCAGGTGGATCTGGTCTCCGACCACCCGCAGGTCCCTACGCACCGCGGCCGCCCGCGGCCCCTCCAGCGAACCCAGCGCCATCGCAGCCAACGCCGCGGCGTCCGCGCGCAGCCGGGCGAGCAGCGCGTCGAGGCCCGCAACCCCCGCCGCCTCGCTCGCCGCCTGGACCATCCCGACCCCCGTGTACCAGTTCGCCCCTGATCGAACTAGTGTACTAACGGCCACTGACACGCACCACGCCCCACCCGGGATCTGGACAATTCGGTCACGGCGCTCCCCGCGAATCCCCGGACCGCCGGAGCCAGCGCGATGCGACCAGGCCCAGCCCGCGAGCCCACTCGAGCCCGCCACCCGAGCCCGCCACCCGAGCCCACCCATGCTGCGCCCGAGCCGCGTCCCCGGCACGATCAAGGCATGAGTCGACTCGAGCAGGTCACCGATGCCGTCGCGTACCACGGCGAGGGCCCCGTCTGGTCCGAGAGCTGGGGCGGCCTCCGCTTCGTGGACATGCTCGCGGGAGACCTCCTCACCCTGCGCGCCGGCGGCGACGTCGACCGGCTGCACGTCGGCGATGTCGCGGCGTTCGTGCGCCCGCGCCGCGGGGGCGGGTACGTCGTCGGCCTGGAGCGCGGCCTGGGACTCGCCGACGGCCCGGACGCCGCCGCCCACCCCCTGCCCGAGATGTGGTCCGACACCGGCCTGCGGATGAACGAGGGCGGCTGCGACCCGGCCGGCAACCTGTACGCCGGCTCCATGCGCTACGACCGCGCGCAGGGCGGCGCGAGCCTGCAGCGCATCGCGCCCGACGGGACCGTCACGACGGTCCTGCCGCACGTCACGATCTCCAACGGCATCGCCTTCAGCCCCGACGGGACCCTCGCCTACTACAACGACACCGACACCGGCCGGACCGACGTGTTCGACGTCGTCGGTGGCGAGCTGCGGGACCGCCGCCCCTTCCGCTCGGGCGACGACGGGCGCCCGGACGGCCTGACCGTCGACGCGGCCGGCAACGTGTGGGTCGCGCTCAACGGCGTCGGTCGCGTGCGCTGCTACGCCCCGACCGGCGAGATCCTGCAGGAGATCCAGCTCCCGGTGCGCCTCGTGACGGCGTGCACGCTCGGCGGACCGGACCTGCGCGACCTCTACGTCACCACGTCCCGCGAGAACCTCGAGGACCCCGAGCCGGAGGCCGGCGCCCTCTTCCGGCTGCGCGTCGACGTGCCGGGCCTGCCGGTCCTGCCCTACGGCGGCTGAGTGGGCTCAGCCCCGCCCACCGGCTGCTCGTCGTCGTCCGGGGGGCGGGCGGCCTCGCCCGGCGCGGCCTCGGGCGGGACCTGCTGGCGCGCGGGATCCGCGCCGCCGACCCGCCGCCGGCGCGGC
>NZ_JACEXH010000244.1:0-3605 GCF_014525465.1 Actinotalea sp. JY-7885
GCGCTCCGCCCTGGCGACCGCGCTGCGCCGGGCGGCCGACGCCGTCGCGCCGCCGCACGCGCACGACGGCGGCCCGCACCTCACCGCGCACTGATGCCCGGTCCCACCGCCTACCCTGGACCGTATGAGCCGGAGCCGGTCGGGGTGGGCGGTGACGCCGTGGGCCGCGTGACGCTCCAGACGGTCGCCGACCTCGTCGGCGTCAGCCGCATGACCGTGTCCAACGCGTTCTCCCGGCCGGACCAGCTCTCCGCCGAGCTGCGGGCGCGGATCCTCGCGGCGGCCGACGACCTCGGCTACGTCGGACCCGACCCCGCCGGCCGCGCCCTCGCGCGCGGCACCACGGGCGCCGTCGGCGTGCTCCTCACCGAGTCCGTGAGCGCCGCGTTCGAGGACGATGCGGCGACGGGGTTCTTCGGTGCGCTCGCTGACGAGCTCGCGCCCACGGGCATGGCCGTCGCGCTCCTGCCGTCGGAGACGTCCGCCGCCACGATCCCGGCGCGCGACGTCCCGATCGACGGCGCGCTCGTCTACTCGTGCGCGGGGGACACGCCCGCGCTGCACTGGCTGCAGAAGCGCAAGCTGCCGCTCGTCTTCGTCGACCAGGCGCCCGTCGGAGGCGCCGACGCCGTGCTCCTCGACGACCGGGGCGGCGCGCGCCAGGGCGCCGAGCACGTCCTCGGGCTGGGCCACCGGCGCGTCGGGCTCCTGACGATGGGGCGCTGGGACGAGCCGTCCGGCCTCTGCGACCCGGCGTCGATCGCGTCGGGGGGCGCCGCGAACTACGTGGCCGCCGAGCGGGTGGCGGGCTGGCTGGAGGCGCTCGAGCCCGCGGGGGCGCACGTGATGGCCGTGCAGATGCACCGCAACGACGACGCGGACGCCTACGCGGGAGCGACCCTGCTCCTCGAGGGCGACGACCGTCCGACGGCCGTCCTGTGCTTCTCCGACGTCATGGCGGCAGGCGTCCTGCGCGCCGCGCGGGACCTGGGCCTGCGCGTGCCCGAGGACGTCTCCGTCGTCGGGTTCGACGACGCGCCGCTCGCGACCCGCACGCGCCCCTCGCTGACGACGCTGCGCCAGGACGTGACGGCGAAGGGCCGCCTGGCGGCGCAGGTCCTCACCGGCGCGATCGCGCGCGCGCGCAACGGGGGCGGCGGCGAGCCGCGGCGCGAGCTCCTGGTCCCCGAGCTCGTCGTGCGCCGCTCGACCGGCCCCGCGCCGTCCGCGCGCTGACGTGCCCAGCTACCGCGCCGTGCTCGCCGTCGGGCGCCTCGCTCCCGGGACCGACCCCGCGCAGGTGCTGCCGACCGCCGTCGCCGCCGCGCGCGCGCGGGTCCAGGTCGAGGCGTGGGACGTCGGCGTCGTGGGTCGCGAGGCCCGCGCCACGGTGCGGTTCACCGCCGATGACGACGACCGCGCGCTGGGCGTCGCGCGTGCGGTCCGGGCGCACGTGCAGCCGCTGGCCGACGTGCTCTCCCTCGACGTCGGGCGGCGTTACGGCCCCCGCTGGTACCCCGTCCGCGGCTGACCGCGGCTGACCGCGGCGGTCGCGGCGGGGAGCGGGCCGGGCGTCAGCCGACCGTCATGCCAGCCCGCCCAGCATGTCGGCGAGCCAGGGCAGGCGCGGGGCCGCGTCGCGCGCCAGGAGGAAGCCGACGATGCCGACCACCCAGGCCGTCGTCTCGGCGCCCGTCCGCTCGATCCACGCGCCGATCCGCGCCAGCGGTCGCTCGACGAGACGGTGCGCGACCAGACGCAGGGCGAGCAGCGTGAGCGCCGGCAGGACCATGACGAGGCAGTAGGCGGCCAGGACCCCGCCCTGCTCGAGCGGCGTCGCGCCCGACGCCGCGATCAGCCCGGTCGCGGCGAGGTAGGGCAGCATCGTCGCGAGCTCGAGCAGCGTCGCCGTGAGCGCGAGCACCGCGACGGAGCCGTAGGTCGACGCGCCGCCGTCGGCCGTCATGACGCGCTCGCGCCAGCGCAGGACCCGCCCGGCCGGGCGCCGCTCGCCGTCCGGGCCCTTGCGCGGGCCGAGGAAGAACGAGCCGACGAGCAGGCCGACGCCCAGGACGAGCTGCACGGTGGTTGCGGCCGTCCCCTCGAGCGGCTCGGTGCCGCGCTCGAGGAGGACGTCGGCGCCCGCGAGCAGCGCGAGGCCGACGGCGAAGTAGAAGGCGACGACGGTGCCGAGGAAGACCAGCAGCCGCGCGACGCGGACGCGGCCGGGGGTCAGCAGGAACCACACGGGGAGGAGGAGGGTGCCGAAGCTCGTGCTGTCGACGAGGGCGAGCGCGGCGAGGCCGGCGAGGACGGGAAGGCTCATGCGGGGAGCCTCGCCGCGTCGCCCGCCGCGCGCGTCGGCCGATCGCCGCACCGCGGGACGGCTCGTCTGCATCCTTCGTCGGACCCGCTGTCCCGCCCCCCTGTGCTGGGATGAGGACGTGGGAGCGGTCGAGTGGTGGCGCACGCGCGTGCGGGGCACGCCGCGCGGGCGCGACGTGAGCGACGCGGTGCTCACGGGCCTCGCGGGGCTCGTCCTGGTCGTCGTCCAGGTCGAGCTCTGGACCGACCTGCGCGACCCGTGGCTGCCGCCGTGGGTCCACCTCCCTCTCCTGGCGCTCGGCTGCCTCGTCATGCTGGCCAAACGGCGCCACCCGCTGGTCGCGCTCGCGGTCGGCACGGTGCTGTTCGGCGCCGACATCGCGCTCGGCGGCAGCGTCGCCCTGCTCCTCGTCGTCATCGACCTGCTCTACTCGGCCGCCCTGCACACGTCCCCGCGGGGCGTCGACGGGCTCCGCACGGTCGCGGTCGCCGCGATCGCGGGCGGCGGGCTCGCGGCCCTGGCGGTCTCGCGCGACGTGCAGCTCACGGTCTTCCTGGCGCTGCAGCTGTTCGCGCTCATCGGGACGCCGCTCTGGTGGGGCCTGGCGGTGCGACGGCAGAGCGAGCTCACGGTGCTCGCGCAGGAGCACGCCGCCGACCTCGCGCGCCTCGCCGCGCTGCGCGAGGCCGACGCGGTGGAGCAGGAGCGCGCGCGCATGGCGCGCGACCTGCACGACGCGATCGCGGGGAACCTCTCGGCCGTCGCGATCCACGCCGAGGCGGCGCTCGCCCTGCCGGCCGACGACCCCCGCGCCCCGGCGCGGGACCGGTCCGCGCTCGAGGCGGTCCGCGCCGCGAGCGTCACGTCCCTGCAGGAGATGCGCGCCATGATCGGGCTCCTGCGAGGCGGTGACGATCCGGCCCCGGCGCCCGCCCGGCTCCAGGAGGCGCCGCGCCTCGTCGCCGCCGCCCGCGCCGCCGGGTTGGACGTCGCGTGGACGGGCCCGGCGCCCGACGCGCTCCCGGCGCTCCCGTCAGCGGTCGACCACGCCGCCTACCGGATCCTGCAGGAGGCGCTGACCAACGCGGCGAAGCACGCCGCGACGCCGTCGGTGAGCGTTGACCTCGCGCTCGACGGCGACGGGCTGCGGTTGAGCGTCACCAACCCCGCCGCTCCGCCGCGCGCCGCCGGCCGTGCTCCGGCCGGCACCGGGGCGCCGGGCGGCGGGCTCGGCCTGCTCACGATGCGGGAGCGCGCCGAGGGCGTGGGCGGACGTCTC
>NZ_JACEXH010000245.1:0-3576 GCF_014525465.1 Actinotalea sp. JY-7885
CGCCCGCCCGACGGCGTCGCGCGCACTGGCGGTCGCCCGCAGCACCGCGCCGGCGGAGAGCCCCGGCTCGTCGGACATCACGCCCCCTTCCCTCGCCCGCGACGCTAGGCGGGCACCGGACCAGGCCCCGACCGGGACCCTCGGGCCTGTGGATGACGACGCCGCCGTCCCCGGTGGGCCCGGCGCGCCCCGGCCCGGCCTAGGCTCCGCGCGTGACCACCTCCGCGCGCCGCACCGCCGCGGGCGTCGCGGCCGTCGTCGTCGCGTCGCTGCTGTTCGCCGTGAACGGGACCGTGTCCAAGCTCGCGATGCAGGCCGGCCTGAGCCCGACGCGCCTCGTGGAACTGCGCTCGCTGGGCTCGGCGGTCGTGCTCGTCGTCGTGCTGCTCGCCCTGGCCCCGCGCACGCGCCTGCCGCGCGGGCGGGAGCTCGCGGCCCTCGCCGTGCTCGGCACGGTCGGGATGGCGATGGTCCAGTGGCTGTACTTCGTCGCGATCTCGCGCCTGCCGGTGGGGCTCGCGCTGCTCGTCGAGTACACGGCGCCCCTGCTGGTGGCGCTGTGGGCGAGGTTCGTGCTCCGCGAGGAGGTGCGGGCGCGCGTGTGGTGGGCGCTCGCGGCGTGCCTGGCCGGGCTCACGCTCGTCGCCCAGGTGGGCGAGGGCGTGCGGCTGGACGTGCTCGGTCTCGTGGCGGCCGCCGGGGCCGCCGTCTCCCTCGCCACGTACTACCTGCTCGGCGACCGCCTCGTCCGCCACCGGGACCCGCTGTCGACCCAGACGTGGTCGATGGTGTTCGCGGCGCTGTTCTGGGTCGCGGTCCAACCGCTGTGGACGTTCGACGCGCGCGTCCTGGCCGACGACGTCGCGCTGCCCGGAGCCCTCGCGGGCGCCGAGCTGCCGCTGTGGGTGCTGCTCGCGTACGTCGTGGTGCTCGGGACCGTGGTGCCGTACGTGCTGATCCTCGTGGGGGTCGTGCGCCTCGGCGCGGCGCGGACCGGGATCATCGGCATGATCGAGCCGGTCGGCGCGGCCGCCGCGGCGTGGCTCGTGCTCTCCGAGGCCATGACGTGGGTGCAGCTGGTCGGCGGGGCCGTGGTGCTCGCGGGCGTCGCGCTCGCCGAGACGGCCCGCCGGCGGCCGCGGGCGACCCCGGCGCCCGACGCCGTCGCGGCGCACTGACGAGGTCAGCTGTGGGCACCCACCACCGCGACGAGCTCGCGCGCCTGGGCGACGACGGCGTCGCGCCACGCCTCGAACGTCGCGTCCGTCACGGCGAACTCGGTGTCGAAGTGCTGCATGTCGGGGGTGTGGATGTGCCCCGCCGGGATGTCGAGCCCCGCCCGGTCGCGCAGCAGCGTGTTGCGGTAGCCCGACTCGTTCGAGAGGTAGGCACCCCCGCCGCCGCTGCGCGCGCAGGAGTCCTCGGGCGGGGGCGTCGGCTCGACGGCGGGCGGGTAGGCGTCCTCCCGCTGGAAGACGTCCTCCAGGTCGCGGGAGTCGCAGCGGGGGAAGTACGTGAAGCTCGTGTTCCACAGCACGCCGAACGCCACCGACTCGTCCTCCCACGTGTCGCCCGGCGGGCGGGGGACGTCCGCGCCCGTGCGCGCCGCGATCATCTGCTCGATCGGCAGCGTCGACGCGGTCCACTGGGGCGGGTCCGTCAGCGACTCCCCGCCACCCCAGCGCTCCGGCACCTGGATGTTGCAGCCGGGGTTGTCCTTCGCCAGCTGCGGGGCGCCCGTCAGACCGGTCGGCGGGCACGGCGCGACGTCGTCGTTGCCGGCGATGTCGCCGTGGTAGCGGCCGTTCCACTGCTCCAGGGCGAACGCCGAACCGCCCCCCTGGCTCATGGTGATCGACGCATCCACGCGCGCGTCACCGGGCTCCAGCAGCGGGCCCACCGCGTCCTCCAGGTACCCGCGCTCGAACTCGGCGTAGTTCACCGGCAACGTGACTGCCTCGTAGTGCACGGTGGTGCCGTCGGGCGCCGTCGTCGTCGTCCCGTCGATCGCCAGGGCGGTCGCGCCGGACGGGTTGCCGTGGCGGATCTGGTTGCCGACCGTTCCCCGGGCGCGGCCCGTGGTGCCGCCGTCGAGGCTGAAGGGGTCGAACCCGCTCACCAGCACCCGCGTCACCTGGTCGCCCGCCGGCAGGTCGATGTCGCCCATGCCGCGGGACGCCCGGTCGAAGGCCTCGACCAGCGACGCCCTCTCCCCGGTGGCGAGCGCGACGTCGGGGCTCCACTGGTGGAGCACGGCCATGGCCTCCAGCCGCGTCCAGTACAGCGGGCGGTCGTCGCTCGCCGGCAGCTCCCCGGTGACGCCGTCGGTGGACTGGGCCCGGGCCACGGCGTCCCGCCACAGCGCGGTGCCCAGGCGCTCGACGACGGTCGTCGCACCGGCGAGCGACTGCTGGCCGCAGACCTCGTCCGCGAAGGCGGCGGTGAACTCACCGAACCCGGCGCCCTCCACCATCGCGCGTGCGAACGTCCGGTCGGCCGGCCGGGACGGGTCGGCCTGGTCCGGCAGGACGGCGGCGAGGCGCTCCTCCTCGACCGTGACGGGCAGCGAGGCGTCCGTGCAGCCCTCGGGGGCGAATCCGGCGACGATCGCGCCGATCTCGTCGGACGCCGGGTGCAGGGCGGTGGTCGACCGCTCCTCCGCGGTGAGCTCCGCGGGGGAGCAGCCGACCAGCAGCACGGAACCGAGCGCCAGGGCCAGCCCGGCAGCGACCGGCGCCGTCCGGCCCGGGCGTGCACCTGGTCGGGCGTTCGGACAGTGGCCGGGGCTGAGGGGCATGCGGGGGTCCTTCCGGGCGGCGAGCGTGACGACGATGATCGATCTCGCTCGAACCTCCCACGCGTCGCGCCGCTGGCGGTACCACCTGCGGAGGTAGCGCGGGACGGCGCGTACCTCTCACGAGGGACCACGGGTACTGCTCACGACCGAGCGCGGGGCGGGCGAGGCCGGCCGTCAGTCCTCGCCCCGGCGCCAGCCGTCGCGCAGCCACCCGCGCGGCACGACCAGCAGCGTCACGCCGACCACCGCGACGACGGCGAGCACGCGCAGCCAGCCCTGGCCGGCCTGCGCGCCCACGGGCCCGGAGCGCAGCCACACGACCGCGAGCAGGGCGCCCTGAACCACGAGCTGGACGCCCAGCACCGAGCGGCCGACGGCGGCGAGCAGCGCCAGGTCCACCACGCCCCGCCACGCGATGCGGCTCGCGAGCTCGGTGAGCCGCAGCGCGACGTGGCAGCCCAGGACGAGCGCGGCGGCGCGCCAGAGCCCCGGCGTCTCGCCCGGACGGGGCGCCGCGAGCAGGTCCGGCCCGGCCAGCACCACGAACCCGGCGAGCAGCACCACGACGGGGACGACCGGCCAGGCCGGGCGCCACAGCACGCCGGCCGCGGCGACGGCGCCCAGGACCACCCCGACGGTCCGGCCACCGGTGACGAGCACCACCACGCCCACGACGACGAGGGCCGCGGCGATCCGCACGACGGATCCCGGGACGGCGCCGTCGAGGAGCACCTCGACCCGCGGCGGCGAGGGCACCCCGCGGCGCGCGGGCAGCCCGA
>NZ_JACEXH010000246.1:0-3508 GCF_014525465.1 Actinotalea sp. JY-7885
CGCCAGGGCGGCGTGCCGCCGCTCCCCGAACGGCGCGGGTGAGGGCCACGTCGGCGCGGCGGCGACCGGCGGCGGCGGCTTCTGCGGCGTGCGCGGCACGCCGTCCTCGTCGGGCGCGGCCGGGTCGGGCGCCCACTCGAGGACACAACCGGGACCGACGGTCTCGACCACCTCGGTGAGGAACACCGACGGCGGCGTCGGGCGCTGCGCGTCGCGCCACACGGACCCGGACACGAACAGGTGCCGCCGCGCGCGGGTGAGGGCGACATACGCGAGCCGCCGCTCCTCGTCCAGCTGGTGGGCCCCGTGGTCGGCGACGTACTGCTCGATCCGCTCCGCGGCGTCACGACGGTCCGTCGCCACCGAGAGCTCGACGTCCGGCAGGCTGTCTCGGTCGCCGCGCAGGCTCGTCGGCAGGGCCCCGCGGTCCTTGACCCAGCCGGACGTGCGCGGGCTCATGGGGAACGTCTTCGCGACCATGCCGGGCACCGCCACGACGTCCCACTCGAGCCCCTTCGAGGCGTGCACGGTCAGGAGCTGGACCGCGCCGGGGTCCATGTCGCCGACCGGGGCCTCCAGCCCGCGCTCCTCGCGCTGGGCCGCGTCGAGCCACGCGAGGAACGCGCCCAGCGTCCCGCCCTCCGTGTCGCTGAACCCGGCAGCGACCGAGCGGAAGGCGTCGAGGTTGGCCCGGGCGGTGCCGGGTGCGATGCCCGGGCGCGCCGCGACCTCGATGTCCAGCCCGAGCAGGCGCTCAGCCTCGGCGACCAGGTCGACCACCGGCAGGAAGGTCAGCCCGCGCAGCGCCCGGAGCAGCGTGCCGAGGTCGGCCAGGCGCGCCCGACCCGGCGCCGACAGCTCGCGTCCGCGACGGCTCACCCAGCCGGCGGGGGGCAGGGCGTCGAGCGCGTCGACGATGCTCCGCTCGTCGAGGACGTCGGGACCGCTCGTGCCGCGTCCCTGCCGCGGGTGCTGGTCCTGGCCCGCCTCGCGCGACCAGTCGCCGAGCGCGTGCAGGTCCGCCAGGCCGAGCCGGGCCCGCGGGCCGGTGAGCAGCCGCATCAGCGAGTCGCCGCGTGACGGGTCGTGCGCCGCCTCCAGGGCCGCCACCAGGTCGACCACCTCGGGCGCGCTGAGCAGCCCGCCCAGGCCCACCACCTCGACCGGCAGCCCGGCGTCGAGCAGGGCCGCCTGCAGCGGCGCGAACTGCGAGCGCTTGCGGCACAGCACCGCGGCCGTCCGCGGCTCCGCGGTCCCGGTGCCGTCGTCGGGGCGGGTCCGTCGCTCGCGCACGAACTCCGCGACCGCGCGCGCCTCGTCCTCGATCGTCTCCAGGTACGCGGCGACGACCTCACCGGCGCCCGCGCCCGGCCGGGCCCGCAGCTCGGGCAGGCTCACCCCGGCGCCCCGCTCCGCGGCCGCGCGCAGGGGGGCCGCCGTCGCGTTGGCGACGCGCAGCACCTGCTCGTCGTTGCGCCACGACGTCGACAGGGCGCGGTGGGCCGCGGGGACCGGGCCGTCGGGCCCCGATCGCAGGGGGAAGTCCAGCGGGAAGCGCTCGAGCCCCCCGGCGCTCGCGCCGCGCCAGCCGTAGATCGACTGGTGGGGGTCGCCGACGGCGGTGACCGGGTGCCCGAGGCCGTCGCCAGCGCCGCCGAAGAGGTGCCGCAGGAGGCTGAGCTGCGCCACCGAGGTGTCCTGGTACTCGTCCAGGAGCACGACGGCGAAGCGCGCCCGCTCACCGGCGCCCACGTCGGGGACCTCGCGGGCCAGGCGCGCGGCGAGGGCCACCTGGTCGGCGAAGTCGACGAGGTCGCCCTCGCGCTTGCGCGCGGTGAACTCCTCGACGAGGTCGACGAGCCGGGCGCGCAGGGCCAGCGAGGCGCCGACCTCCCGCACGAGCTTCTCGTCCTTGGCGCGGGCCGTGCCCGGCGGCAGCGCCGCGAGGCGGTCGACCAGCCGCGCCGCCTCGTCGCGCAGCCGGTCCGGCTCCACGAGGTGCTCGGCGAGCCCGCCCGCGAGGTCGAGGACGGCGGCCGTGACGGTCGACGGCGCGAGGTCCACGTCCAGGTCACCGGCCCAGTGCTCGACGACGTCGTGCGCGAGCTGCCACCGCGCCGCCTCGCCGAGCAGGCGCGACGACGGCTCGATGCCGAGGCGGAGCGCGTGGTCGCCCACGAGCCCGGCCGCGTAGGAGTTGTACGTCGAGATCGTCGGCACGACGAGCGTGGGCTGGTCCAGGTCGCGGCGCGAGACCAGCCGCAGCGCCCGCAGCCGGCGCCGGACCCGCTCGGACAGCTCCCCCGCCGCCTTGCGCGTGAAGGTCAGGCCGAGCACCTGGTCGGGCTGCACGAGGCCGTTCGCGATGAGGTGGACCACCCGCGCCGACATCGTCTCCGTCTTGCCCGACCCCGCCCCGGCCACGACGAGCAACGGCTCCAGCGGCGCCTCGATGACGGCGACCTGCTCGGGTGTCGGCTCGGGCAGGCCGAGCATCCGCGCGACGTCGGCGGCGCCGAGCCGCACGGGCGCCTCGGCGGGCCCACCGGCCGGCACGGCCCCGGCGTCCGCCGCGAGCTCCGTGAGCGTCATGCGCCCACCACCCGCCCCTCGGGCTGGGCGGGGCACGAGCGCGCCACCGGGCAGCGCCGGCACAGGTCGTTGGTCGTGGCCGCCATCGCCGACGCGCTGACCGTCGTGGCGACGTCGTCGAGGAGGCGCCGGGCCCAGTCGGGCTCGGCGTCGCGCTCCGGCGCCGCCTGCTCGCGCACGGGTGGGCTCTTCTGCGTGGTGCCGACGTACACCAGGGCCGCACCGCCGGGACGCGCCTGGCCGACCCGCTCGGCGAAGGCGCCGGCGGCCACGGCCTCCTGGTAGGCCCCGAGCTGCGCGTGCCGCCCGGCGGCGTCCGCCGAGACGGTCGCGCGGCCGGTCTTCAGGTCGACGACCCGCACCCGGTCCGGGCCCTCGTCGTCCGCGGGCACGCGTTCGAGACGGTCGACCGTGCCGCGCAGGAGCACCCGGCCCACGCGCGCCTCGAACGGCTCCTCGACCGCCACCACGTCACCGGCGTCGCGCAGGTACCGCGCCAGGTGCCGGACCATGGCGTCCGCACGGCGGCGCTGGACGGAGCCGACCCAGCCGTCGCCCAGGCGCAGCTCGCCCCAGCGCTCGTCGAGGAGCGCGGCGAGCTCGGCCTCATCGCCCCGGGGCAGCGCGGCCGCGACGGCGTGGACGAGGGTGCCCAGGGACTGCTCGCCGGAGTCGGCGGCGGTGCCGCCGGCCGCCTCGAGCGCCCACCGCAGGGCGCAGGTCGCCGCCGACTCGATCTTCGACGGCGAGAGCGGGACCGGCCCGTCGGCCGGCCACAGGGGCGCCGACGTGGATGGCTCGCACACGCCGTACCACTGGGCCGGGTCCGCACCGGGCACGCCCTCCGCGGCCAGCCGGCGCAGGAGCGCCGCGGCCGGGTGGTCCGCGAGCGCCGGCTCCGCGAGCGGGCGGGCCA
>NZ_JACEXH010000247.1:0-3499 GCF_014525465.1 Actinotalea sp. JY-7885
GTCCGGCGGCCGCGGCGGCACGCGGCCGGGGGGAGGGGCGCCCGCGGGCTGCCTCGGCTGCTCGGGCGCGGCGGGGCGCTCCGGTGGCCTGACGCGGGCGTCGGGTGGGGACGTCATCGTGCGGCTCCTCGTCCTCTCACCGGTGTCGCGGGGCGGCCGCGGGAGCGGCTGGCGCCAGTCTCCCACCGGCCGCCCCTGCTCCGGGCGGCCGACCACCGCTAGGGTCGCGCCGTGCGCGCCACTCCCGACGTCGTCCCGCCCGGTTCCCGCATCGTCGTCCTCGTCTCCGGGGGCGGCAGCAACCTCGCGGCGCTGCTCGAGGCGCACCGCGACCCCGGCTTCGGGGGACGGGTGGTGGGCGTGGTGAGCGACCGCGACGGGATCGGCGGGCTCGAGATCGCGCGGGCCGCGGGCGTCGCGACGGCCGTCGTGGCGCCGCGGGACTTCCCCGACCGCGAGTCCTGGGACCGCGGGATGGCGCACGCCGTCGGCGTCTTCGAGCCCGCGTGGGTGGTCAGCGCCGGGTTCATGCGCATCCTCGGGGCGCCCTTCCTCGACCGCTTCGGGGGCCGGGTCATCAACACGCACCCGGCGCTGCTCCCCGCGTTCCCCGGCGCGCACGGCGTGCGGGACGCGCTCGCGCACGGGGTCCGGGTCACGGGGTGCACGGTGCACCTGGTGGACGCCGGCGTCGACACCGGCCCGATCATCGCCCAGCGCGCCGTCGAGGTCGCCGAGGACGACGACGAGGCCTCGCTGCACGAGCGCATCAAGGCGGTCGAGCGCGCCCTGCTGGTCGACGTCGTCGGGCGCGCCGCGCGCTCCGGCCTCGCGGTGGAGGGGCGCCGGGTCCGCCTCGGCTGACCGGCCCGTCCGCGCGGTAGCATCGGCCCCGGCCGTGACTGGCGACCAGGTGGAGCACCACCGGGGAGCGGCCGAAGTCCCCTGCAGCGCACCGCCCGCCTGGGTGCCTGGGTCCGATGAGCGTCACCCCCTGGGGTGCCGCACCGCACCGACCCGGGAGAACCGCGCATGAGCGCCCACCTCACGCCCCTCGAGCCCGTCGCCGACCCCACGGCCGAGGCCACCCGCCGCCCCCTGCGCCGCGCGCTCGTGAGCGTCTACGACAAGACCGGACTGGCCGAGCTGGCCACCGCGCTGCACGACGCCGGCGTCGAGATCGTCTCGACCGGCTCCACCGCGTCGACGATCGCGGCCGCCGGCGTGCCGGTCACGCGGGTCGAGGAGGTTACCGGCTTCCCCGAGTGCCTCGACGGCCGGGTCAAGACGCTGCACCCGCGCGTGCACGCCGGCCTGCTCGCGGACACGCGCCGGCCCGAGCACGTGGCGCAGCTCGCGGAGCTCGACGTGGCCGGCTTCGACCTCATGGTCGGCAACCTCTACCCGTTCGCGGCGACCGTGGCCTCGGGCGCGGCGCCCGACGACGTCGTCGAGCAGATCGACATCGGCGGCCCGTCGATGGTGCGGGCGGCCGCCAAGAACCACCCGAGCGTCGCCGTCGTCGTCGACCCGGCGCGCTACGGCGAGGTCGTCGCGGCGCTCGGGGCCGGCGGCTTCACCCTCGCGGAGCGGCGGGCGCTCGCGGGCGCGGCCTTCGCGCACACGGCCGCGTACGACGTCGCCGTCGCCTCGTGGTTCGCGAGCGCGTACGCGCCCGACGCCGTCGGCGCCGAGTCCGGCTTCGGCGCGTTCGCGGGCGCGACCTGGGAGCGGTCGGCGGTGCTGCGCTACGGCGAGAACCCGCACCAGCGGGCGGCGCTCTACGTGAACCCGGCCGCCCCCGGACTCGCGCAGGCCGAGCAGCTGCACGGCAAGGAGATGAGCTACAACAACTACGTCGACGCGGACGCCGCCTGGCGCGCGGCCCACGACCACGCCGAGCCCGCCGTCGCGATCATCAAGCACGCCAACCCGTGCGGGATCGCCGTCGGGCCCGACGTCGCCGAGGCGCACGCCAAGGCCCACGCGTGCGACCCCGTGTCCGCGTACGGCGGCGTCGTCGCGGCCAACCGCACGGTCACGGCGGCGATGGCCGAGCAGCTCTCGCCGGTGTTCACCGAGGTCGTCCTCGCCCCGGACTTCGAGCCGGCCGCCCTCGAGGTGCTGACGCGCAAGAAGAACGTGCGCCTCCTGCGGGTCGCCGGTCCGGCCAACACCGCTCCGGTCGAGATGCGCCCGGTCACGGGGGGCGTCCTGCTGCAGACCGCCGACCGCGTGGACGCCGTCGTCGAGGGCGGTGGCGACGACCCGGCCGCCTGGACGCTGGCGGCGGGGCGGCCCGCCGACGACGCGACCCTCGCCGACCTCGCCTTCGCGTGGCGGGCGGTCCGCGCCGTGAAGTCCAACGCGATCCTGCTCGCCCGGGACGGGGCCTCGGTCGGCGTCGGGATGGGGCAGGTCAACCGCGTGGACTCCTGCCGGCTCGCCGTCGAGCGCGCGAACACGGGCGGCGCCGAGCGCGCCCGCGGCGCGGTCGCCGCCTCCGACGCCTTCTTCCCGTTCGCGGACGGGCTGCAGGTCCTCCTCGACGCGGGGGTCCGGGCGGTGGTGCAGCCGGGCGGCTCGGTGCGCGACGCGGAGGTCGTCGCGGCGGCCGCGGCGGCCGGGGTGACGCTCTACCTCACGGGCACGCGGCACTTCGCGCACTGAGCCTGCGCTGACCGCACTGCGCGACGGCGGCGGCTCTCGCCTCAGGCGAGCGCCGCCGCCTTGAGGGGTCGCGCGTCGTCGGCGGCAGCGTCGCGGTCGAGCCGGGGGAGCGCGGGCCCGGTGAAGAGGCGGCGGGCCGTCGCGACGTCCCGCGGGCGGTCCACGGCGAGCACGGCGCCGAGCTCGGACGAGCCGGGGCGGAACCAGAGCGCGGTGAAGCCGTCGTCGCCGCGTCGCAGGACGACGTCGTCCGTGGGCAGCGGGTGCCCGTAGAGGGCCAGCTCGTGACCGAGCTGGGTCGAGAAGACGTACGGCGCCGGGTCGTCGACGGGCCCCGCGGGCACCCCGAGCAGCGTGCGCACCGCCGCGGCCGGGCCCCGCAGGGCGCCGTCCCAGTGACCACCGGACACCCAGCCGTGGCGGGGCGAGCGGCGCCGGGCGACGTCGCCGACCGCGACGACGTGGTGCAGCGGGCCGTCGGCGCGCACGACGCGGTACCGCTCGTCCACCACGAGCGCGCCGTCGGGCGCCACGGGCAGCGCGTCCCCGAGCCAGCCCGTGCGCGGCCTGGCGCCCACGGCGACGAGCACGACGTCGGCCGGCACGGTGCGCCCGTCCTCGAGCACGACGGCGTCCGCCCGCACCTCGTCGACGCGCGTCCCCAGCAGCAGCCGGACCCCGGCCGCCGCGTACCAGGCGGTCGTCAGGGCGCCCACCTCGCCCAGGGCGGCCTCGAGCGGCGCGTCGGCCGCCTCGACGACCGTGACGTGCGCACCGGCCCCGGCCGCGACGCCCGCCACCTCGGCGCCGATCCAGCCCGCGCCGACGA
>NZ_JACEXH010000248.1:0-3448 GCF_014525465.1 Actinotalea sp. JY-7885
GGGGCCGGGCCGGCCGGGCGCGGGCGGGGCCGTCAGGGGAGGGCGCGGCGGAGGGTGTCGGCGAGGGGGGTGGTGGGGCGGCCGATGAGGCGGCTCAGCGTGCCGGACGTGGCCGCGAGCGCGCCGTCGCGGATGTTGCCGTCGAGCGCGACGACGAAGCCCGCCGTCGCCTCGTCGAGACCGGCGGCGAGCAGCGCGGCGCGGTGCTCCTCGGGCGTGACGTCGTCGTGCTGGACCTCGCGGCCGAGCAGCTCGCTCAGCACCGCCGCGAGCTCGTCGAAAGCCCACGCCGTGTCGCCCGACAGCTCGTGCACCGCACCCTCGTGGCCGTCCGTGGTGAGCACGACGGCCGCCGCCGCGGCGTAGTCGTCGCGGGCCGCGCTCGCGACGCGCCCGCCGCCGGTGCTCGACAGGACGACGCCCGTGGCGCGCGCCTGCTCGAGCGTCGGCACGTAGTTCTCGGAGTACCAGCCGTTGCGCAGGACCGTGGTGGTCAGGCCGCTCGCGGCCAGCAGCTCCTCGGTCGCCTTGTGCTCGGGCGCGAGGACCAGCGCGGTGGTGTCCGCCGCGAGGACGGACGTGTAGACGAGGCGCGCGACGCCGGCGCGCGCGGCGGCGTCGATCACCGTCCCGCGCTGCTGCACGCGTCGCCCGGGCTCGCTGGCCGAGATCAGCAGGACCGTGTCGCCCTCGCCCAGGACGGCCGCGACCGACGCCGGGTCGTCGTAGTCGACCCGCGCGGTGCGCACCCCGCGCTCGGCGAGGTCCGCGACGCGCTCGAGCGCCCGACCCCCCGCGACGACGTCGGCGGGGGCGACCCCGCGCTCGAGCAGCTCCTCCACGACATGGCGGCCCAGGTGGCCGGTGGCTCCGGTGACGACGATCGACACGGTGGTCTCCTCGCGACGAGGCCGCGGGCGATCCGCGGCAGTTGTCGCATCAACCGACACGGGACCCGGTTCCTTCCCGGAGCACCCGGGGCGCGGCGGCTCAGACGAGCGCGAGCGCCACGCGGTCCCGTCCGCTGCGCTTGGCCGTGTAGAGGGCGGCGTCGGCCGCGCCCACCAGGTCGGACGCCACCAGCATGTCGTCGGTGCGGTACGCGACGCCGACGGACGCCGTCACGTAGGTCGGCACGTCCGGCACGACGACGTCGGCCACGGCCGCGCGCAGCCGCTCGGCCGCCGCCTGGGCGGTCGCGGCGTCGGTCTCGCGCAGGAGCACGGCGATCTCCTCGCCGCCGAACCGGTACGCGGTGTCGCTCGAGCGCAGCTCGCGCCGGACCGCGTGCGCCACGGCCCGCAGCACGGCGTCGCCCGCGAGGTGACCGTGCTGGTCGTTGAGCCGCTTGAAGTGGTCCAGGTCGAGCATGAGGAACGTCAGCGGGCGCCCGTAGCGCTCCGCGCGCTCCCACTCGACGGCGAGGTCGGCCTCGAGCCGGCGTCGGTTGGGCAGGCGGGTCAGGGCGTCGTGCTCGGCCTGGTCGCGCGCCGAGCCGTGCAGGCGCGCGGACTCGAGTGCCGCCGCCGCCGTCGACAGCAGGGCCGTGAGGACCTCGAGCGTGTCCGGGTCCACCGCGCGGCCCGCCTGCGCGCCGATGCCGCCCAGGTGCAGGACGCCGACGACGGAGCCGCCGAGCACCAGCGGGTGGGCGCTGCCCTGCTCCTCCGCGACCGGACGCGCGTCGGCGGCGCTCGCCACCACGGCCGGCGGCAGCGGCGTGTCCGACGAGGGCACCGTGCCGTGCGGGTCGTCGCTGCACCGCACCGCGTGCAGCTCGCCGTCGTCCCCCCGGATCCAGAGCGTCACGGGCGCACCCAGCAGGTCCGCGGCGGCGTCGCTCACCGACTCGGCGACGTAGCGCACGCTCGTGCTGCCGGAGACCTCCCGCGCGATCCGGACCACGCTCGCCAGGCGCTCCGCCAGGAGCGCCAGCCGCTCCTCGCGGGCCACCCCGAGCTCGCCCGCGGCCTGCAGGTCCGACGCGAGCCGGTCGAGCGCCGAGCCCATCGTGTCGAGCTCGGAGATGCCCGTGACGGGCACGCGCGCGGACAGGTCCCCCTCGCGCAGGGCGTCGATGGTGCGCAGCAGCTCGTCGACGGGCGCGATCACGGCGCTCGTGAGCCGCCGGCGCCGGCGCGTCGCGAGGGCCGCCGCACCGGTCACGGTCACGACCGACCCGCCCATGCCCGCGACCAGCGCACCACGCTGGGCCACGAGCGCCGCGTTGCGCTGCTCGACGACCGTGTCGATCGTCACGGTGTCGGCGGCGCGGTAGACGTCGAACAGGTCCTTGCCCGCGAGCAGGAGGCGCGTGGTCGCCGCCGGGGTGAGCGCCGAGATCCGGGTGGTCCCGTCCACGACGTCGTCCGCCCACGACTGCCACGCCTGGCGCGCGAGCATGGTCTCGACGACGAGCGCCGTCAGGCCGGGGTCGTCCGCCGCGTACTCGAGGAGTCGGGCACCCGCGGCGTCGACGTCGGCGCGGCCCTGCTCGTACGGCCCGAGGAAGACCTCGTCACCCGTCGCGAGCCACCCCCGCAGCCCGGTCTCCTGGTTGAGCATGCCCTCCTGCATGAGGCGTGCCTCGCGCGTGAGGTTGGTCGACCGCACGACGGCGGGCTCGCTGACGACCAGCAGGTAGCCGGAGGTCACGAGGGCCATCGCGAGCATCGCGGCGAGCGCCGCGACGAGCGCGACGTGGCTGCGCCGCAGCTCCGTGACGATGCCCGTGGGGCCGGCGCCCCGCGCGGCGGGCCCGTCGGGGCGCAGACGTCTCACACCGACCTGATCGGCCACGGCACGGCGCGTTCAAGGGGTGCAGGGCCGTGGGCTGCTCCTTCGGCCGGTAGCCTGCGTCGGTGTGAGCGTGCTCGGAGACCTGAAGATCGTCGCCGTGCACCCCGGGTTCCGGCGGCTGTTCGCCGTGCGCCTCGTGTCCCAGACCGGCGACGGGATGTTCCAGGTCGGCCTGGCGACGCTCTTCTTCTTCGCGCCCGAGCGGATGACGACGGCGTCGGGCGTCGCGGCCGCCTTCGCGGTGCTCCTGCTGCCCTTCACGGTCGTCGGTCCGTGGGCGGGGGTCCTGCTCGACCGCTGGCGCCGGCGCCAGGTGCTGCTGGTCGGCAACGCGGTCCGGGTGGTCCTGACGCTCGTGCTCGCGGCCCTGCTGGCCGGCGTCGGCGTCGGACCCGCCGTGTACGTCCTCACGCTCGTGACGCTCTCGGTCAACCGGTTCCTGCTCTCGGCACTCTCGGCCGGGCTGCCCCGCGTCGTGCCGCGCGAGCAGCTGCTCATGGCCAACTCGATCACGCCCACGCTGGGCGCGGCGGCCGCGGGCGTCGGCGGCGCCCTCGGACTGGTCGGCGGCATCGTCGCGCCGGCGGGACCCGCGCACGACGCCGTCGTGCTCGTCGGCGCCGCGGTGGTCTTCGCCGCCGCGTCGGCG
>NZ_JACEXH010000249.1:0-3439 GCF_014525465.1 Actinotalea sp. JY-7885
GCCCGGCCGGGCCCGGCCCGGGGCGACGCCGGCGCGGTCCGCGCCCCGGTCCTCCTGCGGCCCGTCGCCGTCACGCCGCGGGGCCGTGGCGAGAGCGACTACGACCTCGTGCTCGAGCCGTCGCTCGAGATCAACCCCCTGCTCGCGACGGCGCTGCGCGGTCGCGGTGCCCTCCTGGACCCGACGGCGCTCGCGCGCGGCGCCTTCACCGCGTCCGGGTTCGACCCGCGCCCCGCGCTCGACCGGCTCACGTCGCTCGGCCAGGCGGTCCTCGACGACTTCCGCATCGAGGAGCGCGTCCTCGTCGGGACCTTCGTGCACCCCGAGCAGGCGCTCGTCGCCGACCTCGACGCGCAGGCCGACACGCTGCACGAGCACGAGCTGGTGGCAGCCCTCGCGGGCGACCGGCGCGCCGTCGACGCCCTGCGCCACCCGCTGCCCAGCCCGCTGCGCGGTGACCGCCCGCTCGACCAGGAGCGCGGCGTCGGGGACCTCGACCCCGTCCAGGAGCACGTGCTCGACGCGGTCGCGGCGGGCCACCACCTCCTGGTCGACGCGCCCGCGGGCAGCGACGTCGCAGGCACGCTCGCCGCGGTCGTCGCCGACGCCGCCGCGAGCGGTCGCACCGTCCTGTACGTGCCCGGCCACCGGCGCGCGGCGGAGGCGCTCACCGACCGCCTCGCCGCCCTGGGGCTCGACGAGCTGGTGCTCGACGTCGCCCCGGACTCGGGCTGGCGCGCGCGCTCGGCACGGCGCCTGCTCGGGGCGATGACTGTCGAGCCCGTCGAGGTCGACGGCGAGAAGGTCGCCATCGTCCAGCGCGAGCTGCTCGACCGCCGCCGCCGCCTGGGCGCCTACATCGCCGGGCTGCACGCGCGCCGCGAGCCGTGGGGCACGTCCGCCTACGACGCGCTGCAGGCGCTCGCGCGCCTGACGTCGGTGCGGCCCGCGCCGCAGACGACCGTCCGGCTGTCCGCGCCCGTCGCGGAGTCGCTCACGGGTGAGCGCCGCGCGCAGGCCGCGACGGACCTCGTGCGTGCCGCGGGTCTCGGCGCCTTCGCGTCGACGGCGCGCTCGACCCCCTGGTACGGGGCGGACCTGCCGACCGACGACCGTGCCGCGGTGGCCCTCGAGCGCGTGGAGCGCCTCCTCACCGCGTCCCTGCCCCGGCTCCAGGCCGACGTCGCCCGGGTCGCCGAGGCTACGGGCCTCACGCGCGCGGCGACGCCCGCGCAGTGGGGCGAGCAGCTGCGCATGCTCGCGGGTGTCCGCGGCGCGCTCGACGTGTTCCAGCCGCTGGTCTTCGAGCGCTCGGCGGCCGACCTCGTCGCGGCCACGGCGACCAAGGAGTGGCGCGCGGAGCGCGGCATCGAGATGAGCGGCGGCCTGCGGCGCCGCCTGCGCAAGCAGGCCAAGGACATGGTCCGCCCCGGGCGCCCCGTCGCGGACCTCCACGCCGCGCTGGTCGACGTCCAGGCCCAGCGCGAGCTCTGGCAGGCCCACTGCCCGGCCGGCGGCTGGCCGCGCATCCCCGACGGCCTCGCGGACGTCGAGCACGAGTACGCCCAGGTCCGCGAGGACCTCGAGGCCCTCGGCGCCGTGCTCGCCGGTACCGCACGCGGTGGCGACCTCCTGGGCCTGCCGTGGCCCGACCTCACCGAGCACCTGCGGCGGCTGCACCAGGACCGCTCGGCCCTGGAGACGCTCCCCGAGCGGACCGCCCTCGTGCGCGCCCTGGACCGTCGCGGCCTCGGGCCCCTGCTCGCGGACCTGGCCGACCGGGCCGTGCCGGCGCCGATGGTCACCGCCGAGCTCGAGCTCGCGTGGTGGAGCACGGTGCTGGAGCTCGTCCTGGCGGAGGACCCCGCGCTCGCGGGGTACGACGGCGCCGCGCTCGCCCGCCTCGTCGCCGAGTTCCGCACGCTCGACCTGCGTCACCTCCAGGACCGTGCCCACCTCTACCGCGCGTCGATCCGCGAGAGCCTGCGCGCGCGGCTGCGTGCCGCCGACGAGGAGTCGCAGCAGCTGTTCGGCGAGATCGTCGAGGACCGCTTCACGAGCCTGCGCCAGGCCGTCGAGCGCTACCCGGCCGTGACGCGGCACCTGCGCCCGTGCCTGGTCTCCGCGCCCATGCTCGTGCCCCACCTGCTGCCGCCCCGCCGCGTCGAGGACCTCGTCATCCTGGACGGCGCGAACCACCTCCCGCTCGAGGCGGTGGTGTGCGCGCTCGCCCGCGGTCGCCAGGTCGTCGTCGTGGGGGACTCGCGCTGCGCCTCGGGCTCGGCGATGACGGAGCTCGCGGCGGTGCTGCCCGCGATCCCGCTGCACGCGGACTCCTCGCGCCGAGACCCGCACCTCACGCAGTTCCTGGCCGACCACGGCTACGCGGGGCGCCTGGTCGCGACGCCGCTGCCGTCCGCGTCGGCGCTGCTCCGGCTCGACGTCGTCGCCGGGAGCGGCATGCCGGCGGCGAACGGCGCGGTGGAGGCGACGCGGGCCGAGGTCGAGCACGTGGTGGACCTCGTGGTCGAGCACGCGCTCACCCGCCCCGAGGAGTCGCTCGCCGTCGTGACGGCCTCGCCCGTGCACGCCGAGGCCGTGCGCGACGCCGTGATGGCGGAGGTCCGCGACAACCCCTCGCTGGGCGGCTTCTTCCGCGTCCAGCGTCCCGAGCCCTTCGCCGTGGTCGACGTCGCCTCGGCGCAGGGCCTGAGCCGCGAGGCCGTGATCCTCTCGCTCGGCTTCGGCCGGACGCCGCACGGCCGGGTCCTGCACCGCTTCGGCGCGCTGAGCGAGAACGGCGGCGCCGGGCTGCTCCTCGAGGCGCTCGGGGCGGTCCGGCGCCGGCTGACAGTGGTCAGCTGCTTCGGCCCGGAGGAGCTCGACGCCGACCGGCTGCGAGCCCCGGGCGCGCGGATGCTCGCCGAGCTGCTCGAGCTCGCGGCCGAGCGCACCGCCGCCGGGCCGGAGACGGACCGCCCGCGGCCCGCGGCCCGCGGCCCCGAGCCGGACCGGCTGGTGCTCGACCTGGCGGAGCGGCTCTGGCGGATGGGGCTCGTGGTCGAGCTCGACCACGGCCTCGACGGCTCGCGGATCCCGCTGGTCGTCGGCCACCCCGACATGCCGGACGCCATGCTCGTGGCGGTGCTCACCGACGACGAGGACTACGTCCGGGAGCCGAGCATCCGGGTCCGCGACCGGCAGCTGCCCGAGCGGCTGGAGCGCCTGGGCTGGACGGTCGTCCAGGTCTGGTCGGCCGCGGCCTTCCTCGACCCGCAGGGCGAGGCGGACGCGGTCGCGTCGGCGGTGATGGACTCCTACCGGCGCCGCCGCGCCGCCGCCCCGCCGCCCCGCCGGAGCGTCACGGTCCCCGCCCTCCCGCCCGAGCCGGAGGCGTCGGGCGAGGCGCCCGACGCCGCGGAGCCCGGTGCGGTGGTCG
>NZ_JACEXH010000250.1:0-3385 GCF_014525465.1 Actinotalea sp. JY-7885
CAGGACGCCGGCCTCCACCCCGCCCGGCGTGGCGAGGTTCGTCTGCGCGGCACGGTCGACGGCCAGCGTCGCGAGCAGGGCGGCGCCGCCCGCCGCGGCCGCGCAGGCCGCGCCCGAGCGCACCAGCCCCGCGCCGAACCGCCACCGTGAGGTCATCTCGCCACCGTTCATCGCGTTTGATGTCGTTTGATGCATCTGAAGCATGTTGGGTGCGCAATGGTCTGTCCAGGGGTCGGGTGCCGTTGTGGACAACTAGCCCCGCCGCGTCGGCCGGAACCCTCACGCCCTACGGTGGGCCGGTGAGATGGGACGCCCTGTTCGCGGACATGGAGCTGCAGCTCGCGGCGGCCGAGGTGGCCGACCTCCAGGCGGAGGTCGCGGAGCTGACGCGGGCCGAGCGCGGGGCGGTCACGCTGGCCGACCGCCTGCGCGGCGGTCTCGGCGAGGTGGTGACCCTGTGGCTCGCCTCCGACCGCGTGCGGGGCCGGCTGACCGACGTCGGGCCGGTGTGGGCGCTGGTCACGGACGCCGGGCACGAGCACCTGGTGCCGCTGTCGGCGGTGACCTCGGCGTCCGGCGTCGGGCGCGCGAGCGCGGTTCCCGAGTCGGCGGCCGTCCGGCGCCTCGGACTCGGTCACGCGCTGCGCGCCGTCTCGCGCGACCGCAGCGTGGTGCGGGTCGTCACGACCGGCGGAGCGCTCACCGGGCGGATCGACGAGGTGGGGGCGGACCACCTCGGCGTCGCCCTCGTCCACCCCGACGGGCCGCGCCCCACGGGCGAGGTCCGCCTCGTGCCGTTCGGCTCGATCCAGGTGGTCAGCAGCCTCTGACGGGCGCCGGGGCGCCCCAGCGGACGTGGCTCAGCCGGCGGCCCCACCGGCGTCGGGCGGCACCAGGGAGGGCTCCTCGGGCTCGGCCAGCGAGAGCACGACGCCGACGACGCCCGGCCGGGCGCGCAGCGCCGCCTCGACCTCGGCGAGCCGGTGCGCGGCGGTGGTCTCGTCCGGGTCGCCCGCGAGGTCCACGGCGCCGCTGAGGAAGACGCGCCGGGCGCCGACGACCTCCAGCCGGAGCTGCGTGACGCGCGCGACCTGGGGCATCGCCAGGAGCATGCGCAGCGCGGCGGCCTGGAGCGCCGGGTCCACCGTCTCGCCCACGAGCGAGCGCAGGTTCCGCCAGATGAGGACGACGGCCACGGCGCCGAGCAGGAGGCCGACGAGGATCGAGCCGACGGCGTCGGGCACGGGGGAGCCCGTGACCTGGTTGGCCACGATGCCGACGGCGGCCAGCACCAGGCCGACGAGCGCGGCCGCGTCCTCGAAGAACACGGCGCGCACGGTCGGGTCCGAGGTCGCGAGGACCTGCTCCAGCAGGCCGCGCCGGCGGCGCTCGGCCTCCGCGCGGCTCTGGCGCCACGCCTGGAGGAACGACACGCCCTCGAGCACGAAGGCGACCCCCAGGACGACGTAGGCCACGGCGAAGTCCGTCGCCGGCTCGGGGTCCGTCAGCTCGTGGATGCCGTGGGTGACCGAGACGCCGGCCCCGACGGCGAAGAGACCGATGGCCGCGAACAGCGACCAGACGTAGACCTCGCGGCCGTACCCGAACGGGTGCGAGGCGTCCGCCGGGCGAGCGCCGCGGCGCTGCGCGATGACGAGGAACACCTCGTTGCCCGTGTCCGCCCACGAGTGGGCAGCCTCGGCGAGCATCGCCGCGGCCCCGGTGACGACGGCGGCCACCGTCTTGGCGATCGCGACGAGCAGGTTCGACAGCAGCGCGAGGACCACCGTGCGGGTCGACTCGCCGCCGCCCTCGGCGTCCGGACGCGCCGGGGCCGTGTCGGGGGCCGGCGTCCGGTCCGTGGCCATGGTCCGGCGTAGCACGCCGACCCGCCGGGCGCGACACGAGCGGGGCGGGGTGCCGCGCTCGGCGCGGCCCGGGTCTCAGGCCGACGGACCGCCGTCGTGCGCGGCCGCGCCCTCGGTGCGCGCGCGGGACTGCGCGTACATGCGCTCGATGTACGCCTCGAGCTCGCTCGCCTCGACGCGCCAGACGCCCCTGCCGCCGATCTGGATCGCGGGCAGCTCGCCGGACTTGACGAGCGAGTACGCCTGCGGCGCGGAGATGTTCAGGATCTCCCTCACGTCGGCGAGCGTGAGGAACCGGGGTGCCATGGCGGCAGTGTGCCACGCGCCTCGCGCCGGGACCGTTCGTCCACAGGAGTGACGCCGGGGCCCGTTCGCCGGGCAGAATCCCCACGAACGCGGGCGGAACGGCATGATTCGCACCACGCCGGCCGCGCGGCGGCGGCCCCCGACGACGAGGCAGGCAGATGGAACCCACGGACCAGGCGGTACTGACCGCGGAGCGTCCCGTCCTCGCGCGTCCCGTGGCGACGCGCCTGCGGCGACCGGGGTGGCGCGACCCGCGGCTGCTGCTCGGGCTCGTGCTCGTCGCCCTGTCCGTCGCGCTCGGCGCCTGGGCGGTGGGGGCCGCGGGCCGCACCGTACCCGTCTACGTGGCGCAGCAGGCGCTCGTGCCGGGCCAGGTGCTCGACGCCTCCGTGCTCGTGGTCCGTGACGTCCGCCTCGACGCGGCGGCCGGCGCCTACCTCGGCGCGGGGGAGCCGCTGCCGGACGACCTGGTGGTGCAGCGGCCCGTGGCGCAGGGGGAGCTCGTGCCGCGTGGTGCGCTGGCGCAGGAGGACGACCTCGGGCTGCGTCCGGTGGCGGTCGGCGTGCCCGCGGGGCTCCCGTCCGGCCTGGCGCCGGGGGCGGCCGTGGACCTGTGGTTCGTCCCCGCGGCCGCGGACGGCCTCGACGCCTCGGGCGCCGGCGAGGCGACCGAGCCCTACGAGGTCGCGGCCGGACTCACCGTCGCGGAGGTCGCCGAGCCCGAGGGCGCGTTCTCCGTCGGTGCGACGACGACCGTGCACGTCCTGGTCCCGGTGGACCGGCTCTCCGAGGTCCTCGCGGTGACCGCGGCGGAGGGCAGCCTGCACGTCGTCGTCGTGCCCGGCCTGGGGACGTCGTGACGACCGGCGTCCTGTGCGCCGTCCGCGGCCCGGCGGAGACGGTCGTGGTCCGCGACCTGACCGCGGCGCGCGGGCGGTTCGAGGTGACGCGCCGCTGCGCCGACCTCGCCGAGCTGCTCGGCGCCGCGGCCGCCGGGCTTGGCACTGTCGCCGTCGTCTCGGCCGACCTGCCCGGGCTCGACCGCGAGGCGGTCGACCATCTCCGCGGGTCCGGCGCGCGTGTGGTCGTGCTCGCCGGGGACCGCGACGCGGGGCTCGCGCACCTGGGTGCCGACGCCGTCGTGGCGGCCGGTGGCGACGTCGCGCAGGCGATCTCGGCCGCGCTCGCCGCGCCCGACCGCACGTCCGCGC
>NZ_JACEXH010000251.1:0-3368 GCF_014525465.1 Actinotalea sp. JY-7885
CGCGGCCCCGAGCGCCGCGACCGCGCGCGTCCCGGCGCCGCCCGCCGCCCGCCTCAGCGCACGCGGCCTCGTCAAGACCTTCGGCAGCACGACGGCGCTGGCGGGCGTCGACGTCGACCTCGCGGCGGGCGAGTCGCTGGCGGTGATGGGCCCGTCGGGCTCGGGCAAGTCGACGCTCCTGCACTGCCTCGCGGGCATCCTGCCGCCCGACTCCGGCACCGTGACGCTCGAGGGCCGGGACGTCAGCGGCCTGAGCGACACGAAGCGGACGATCCTGCGCCGCGCGCACTACGGCTTCGTGTTCCAGTTCGGCCAGCTCCTGGGCGAGCTCTCGGCGGAGGAGAACGTCGCCCTGCCGCCCATGCTCCTCGGCACGCCGCGCGCGGAGGCGGTCACCCTGGCGCGGCAGTGGCTGGCCTCGCTCGGCCTCGCCGGCATGGAGACGCGCCGCCCGGGCGAGCTCTCGGGCGGCCAGGCGCAGCGCGTCGCCGTCGCGCGGGCGCTGATCACCGGGCCCGACGTCGTCTTCGCGGACGAGCCGACCGGCGCCCTCGACCAGGCGACCGGCGCCGACGTCATGCGCGTCCTGGTCGAGACCACCCGTGCCGCGGGCGCGTCGCTCGTCGTGGTGACGCACGACGAGAACGTCGCGTCCTGGTGCTCGCGCCGCATCGTGGTGCGCGACGGCCGCGTGGTGGCGGCATGAGGACCGTCCTGATGCTCGCGAGCGGCCCGCTGCGCAGCGGATCGGTCGCGCACCTGATCCCCGGGGTGCGCGGCACATCGCGGCCCGGCCCGGTGTCCGGCGGCGCAGGGGGCCGCCTGACGCCGGGGGTGCTCGCGGTGGTCGCGTTCGCCGTCTCGACCGCGTTCGCGGTCAGCGTCGTGGGAGGGCTCCGCGGCTTCATCCGGCGCGACGCCGACCCGGCGTCGGAGTACATGACGCACTACGGCGAGGCCTACGTGATCCTCGCGTGGGTCGCGGTCGTCCTCCTCGTGGTCCCGCTGGTCTCGCTCGGCGCGGGTGCGGCCCGGCTCGGGGTCGCCCGCCGCGACGCGCGGCTCGCGACGCTCCGGCTGCTCGGGGTCACCGGCGGCCAGGTCGTCGGCCTCACCGCGCTGGAGACCGCCAAGCAGGGGCTCGTCGGTGCGGTCCTCGGCCTGCTCGGCTACGGGGCGCTCCTGCCGGTGTGGACGAGCATCCCCTTCATGGGCGACCCGTTCTCGGTCGGCGAGCTGTGGGTCGGCCTGCCGGTCGTGGCGGCCACCCTCGTCGTCGTGCCGCTGGTCGCGGCCGTGAGCGCCGCGGTCTCGCTGCGCCGCGTGGTGGTCACGCCGCTCGGCGTCGCGCGCCGCACGACGCCGCCGGGCATGCGCTGGGTCCGCGCGCTCGCCGTCGTCGTCGCGGTGGTGGCCTTCACCGTGATGGTCAGGGTCGACCTCGGCCTGGATTTCGCGGTGCTCCTCGTCCTGCTCCTCGGGACGCTCGCGCTCGTCGTGCTCGCGCTGAACCTGCTGGGCCCCTGGGTCATCAGCGTCATGGCCCGCGCGATGGTCCGGCGTGCCAGGACGCCCGCACGCCTGCTCGCCGGGCGTCGGCTGCTCGACGACCCCAAGGCGGCGTGGCGCGTCGTGGCCGGCCTCGGGCTGGCCTCGTTCGTCGCGGGCGTGGTGTCGGTGCTGCCCGTGCTCACCGAGGTGTCCGGCGACACGAACCAGAACGACGTGGTCTTCGCGCAGGACGTGCTCACGGGCGGGATCCTCGCGCTCTCGATCGCGTTCGTGGTGGCCGCCGCGTCGGCCGGCATCATGCAGGCCGCGTCCGTCCTGGACCGCCGGCAGGAGTACGCCCTGCAGCACCTCGCGGGCGTGCCGCAGGAGCTGTTCGACGCGGTGCGGCGCCGGGTCGTCATCGCGCCGATGGTGCTGGTCGCGGGACTCTCCGCCGGTGTCTCGCTGGTCGTCCTGCTGCCCCTGTACGGCCTGGCGCTGGTCATGGCGCCGGCGGGCCTCGCGCTCCTCGCGGGATGCCTCCTGGGCGGCGGCCTGCTCGTGGTCGGTGCCACCGAGACGAGCCGTCCGCTGCTGCGCGCGGTGCTGCGCGAGACGGTGGTGCGGCCGGACTGAGCCGGGTGGGGACCGCGCGCCCGCTTGTCGGCCGCGCCGTCTACCCTCGTGGCGTGAGCACAGCCCTGTACCGCCGCTACCGGCCCGACACCTTCACCGAGGTGATCGGCCAGGAGCACGTCACGGAGCCGCTCATGCAGGCGCTGCGGGCGGACAAGGTCACCCACGCCTACCTGTTCTCGGGCCCCCGCGGCTGCGGCAAGACGACGTCGGCCCGCATCCTCGCGCGCTGCCTCAACTGCGCCCAGGGGCCGACGCCGCAGCCGTGTGGGACGTGCCCGTCCTGCGTCGAGCTCGGGCGCGGGGGGCCGGGGAGCCTCGACGTCGTCGAGATCGACGCGGCGAGCCACGGCGGCGTCGACGACGCGCGCGACCTGCGCGAGCGCGCGACCTTCGCCCCGACGCGCGACCGCTTCAAGATCTTCATCCTCGACGAGGCGCACATGGTGACCCCGCAGGGGTTCAACGCGCTGCTCAAGATCGTCGAGGAGCCGCCGCCGCACATCAAGTTCATCTTCGCCACGACGGAGCCCGACAAGGTCATCGGGACCATCCGCTCGCGCACGCACCACTACCCGTTCCGCCTCGTCGGCCCGTCGACGCTCCAGCCGTACCTCGAGCAGCTCTGCGCGACCGAGGGCGTGCCGGTCGGACCGGGCGTGCTGCCGCTGGTGGTGCGCGCGGGCGGGGGTTCGGTCCGCGACTCGCTGTCGGTCCTGGACCAGCTCGTCGCCGGCGCCGACGCCGACGGCATCGACTACGAGCGCGCCGTCGCGCTGCTCGGCTACACCCACGCGACGCTCCTGGACGACGTCGTCGACGCGATCGCCGCGCGGGACGGCGCGAGCGCCTTCCGCGTCGTGGAGCGCGTGATCTCCTCGGGGCACGAGCCCCGCCGCTTCGTCGAGGACCTCCTCGAGCGGCTGCGTGACCTCATCGTCATCGCGGCGTCGGGCGAGGCCGCGCAGGCCGTGCTCCGGGACCTGCCGGCCGACCAGCTCGAGCGGATGCGCGGCCAGGCCGCGGTGCTCGGAGCCTCTGAGCTGTCGCGCTCGGCGGACCTCGTCAACGCCGCGCTCACCGAGATGACGGGCGCGACGTCGCCCCGGCTGCACCTCGAGCTGCTCGTCGCGCGACTCCTCCTGCCCGCGGCCGACGACGGCTCCCTCGGCCTGGGCGCGCGGCTCGACCGCGTGGAGCGCGAGCTCGCGGGCGGCGCGCGGCCCGCCGCGGACCGGCCC
>NZ_JACEXH010000025.1:0-24265 GCF_014525465.1 Actinotalea sp. JY-7885
CAGCGCGGGCGCGCTCACGAGCGCCGCCCCGGGGAGCGTGACGGCGGCCGCGACGCACCCCGCCTGCCCGACGCGCTCGAGGGTCGCCAGGGCGCGCACCACGACGGGCGTGCCCTCCGGCGGGGGCAGCGGCCCGTCACGCGGCGGGAGCGCGACGTGCAGGACGTTCGGCGCGAGGACCGCGACGACCAGCGCGATGCCGGGGCCGGAGACGTCCACGCCTCACTGTCGGCGCGCGCGGTCTGCGGCGCGCGGGACGTCCGTCCCGGTCAGCGGCCGGTGTCCGGAGCGGTGGGCAGCCCCAGGAGCCACCCGCTGGTCATGGTCGCGAGGATGATCGGCGCCTCGTAGGTCCGCGGGGCGAGCGCCGGGTCGTCGTCGTGCACGGTGACGACCAGGTCGCTGGGCTGGGGGTTGTGCATGACGATCCCGAGCAGGTTCCCGACCAGACCGCGGGCGCGGTGGCGGCGGCGGGCGGCGCCGGTGAGCAGCGCCTCGAGCACCCGCGCGGTGTCACGGCGGGGGACGTCGAGCTCGACGGTGTCCTCGACGACGACCACGTCCTCGCCGTGCCGGTAGAGCCGCACGACGAGCGAGGGGTCGCCGGGCACCTCGACGGGGACCCAGGCCCGGTCGCCGTCGAGCGGGTCGTCGTCCTCCCATGGGTCGGCCTCGGGCACGGGTGCAGGGGTGCGCCCGTTGCGGACCGCGACCTCCCACAGGCCGCGCACGGCCCGCTGCGTGGCCTCGTCGAGGGGCACGGCTACCCCTGCTCGGTCAGGACCGCGGTCGCGAGGAACAGGAGCGATCCGAGGGCGAGCGCGCCGACCGCGAGGCGGAAGGTCGCGCGCTCGCCCGCCTGGTCGTCGGCCTGGCCGAGACGGAAGGCGCGCACGAGGAGGAAGGCGCCGGTGAGGGTCAGGACGCCGCCAAGGGCGAGGAAGACGGGCTGCACGGGGACAGTCTGCCGTCCCCGTGCAGCCCTCGGGATCAGAAGCGGTCCGTGCCGCCCGTGGTCCCGCTGCCGTTCGTGGGCGTGCCGGTCGTGGAGGTGCCGGAGAGGTCCTCGGTGCTCGTCTCGTAGGAGCTGCCGACCTCCTCGGACCCCGAGCCGGTGCGGCTCTTGACCGCGTCCGTCGCCGACTTCACCGCGCCGCCGACCTTCTCGGTGAGGTCCGGCGCCTTCTCCTTGACGAACGCCGTCGCGTCGGAGACGGTGCCCTGGACGCGCGGGTTCTCCCACACGGTCTGCGCGGACGACCGCAGCTTCTCGAAGCGCTCGCGGCCGGCGCGGGTGCCGAGCACGTAGCCCACGGCACCGCCGATGAGCAGGGCTGCCTTGATCCGCATGGTGACGGTCCTTTCGTCGGTGTGCGCGTCGTGCCGCCGGGGGGTGTCCGGCGCTTCCGAGCGTAGGGGGACAGCGCGGCGCGCGCTCGCGCTCGCCCCACCCGTCTCGGCTGGCGGCACCGCGCGCGGGAGTCGACAGTGGAGGGATGGGCAAAGGACGCGTGCGCAGGCTGGTGGCATTCCTCCCGGTGATCATGGCCGGCGTGAGGTGGTACCGGGACCGTCGTCGTCAGCAGCGCGACGGCGCAGCGCCGGGTCGGCGCTGACGGACCGGACAGACGTGGGTCCCGGCGGGCACGGTGTGGTCGCGCGCCGTGGGAAGATCCCCCCATGGCGATGAGAGACATCCGCGTCGTGCCGGACCCCGTGCTCCGGACCCCCTGCGAGCCGATCACCGAGATCGACGCGCGTGTGCGCTCGCTCGTGGAGGACCTCCTGGAGACCGTCGACCACGAGGGGCGGGCCGGCCTCGCGGCGAACCAGATCGGCGTCAGCCTGCGGGCGTTCTCGTGGAACATCGACGACGAGATCGGCTACGTCCTGAACCCGCGCATCGTCGAGCTGTCCGAGGACGAGTACCAGGACGGCGACGAGGGCTGCCTCTCGGTCCCCGGCCTCTGGTACCCGACGCAGCGCGCCTGGTACGCGCGCGTCGTCGGCCAGGACCTCGACGGCAAGGAGGTCGTCGTCGAGGGCACCGAGCTCATGGCGCGCTGCCTGCAGCACGAGGTCGACCACCTCGACGGGATGCTCTACCTCGACCGCCTCGAGCGGTCCGTGCGCAAGAAGGCGATGCGCACGCTGCGCGAGCAGCTCGCCTGAGTCCTGCTGAGACCGGCTGAGGGCGGCCGACGCGGGCCGCCGTCCGTCGTCGTGGCTGGCGCCGGGCGGTCGTGGTACGGCATGCTGGCCCCAGCACGCCGCGTGACCATGTGTGCCTCCCGGAGCGGGATGAGGTCGTTGGGGAAGACGACCCTCGACCCGTCAGGAGGTGTGACATGGCTGGTGCCATCACCCGCGGTGTACTTTTCGTGCACTCGGCACCCCGTGCCCTGTGCCCCCACATCGAGTGGGCTGCCGGCGGAGTGCTGAGCAGCCGCCTCGCCATGGACTGGACCGAGCAGCCGGCCGCGCCCGGCATGTTCCGCGCCGAGGTGTCGTGGCAGGGCGCGCAGGGGACGGGCGCGCGCCTGACCTCGGCGCTGCGCGGGTGGGCACACCTGCGCTACGAGGTCACCGAGGAGGCCAGCCACGGCGCCGACGGTGCCCGCTGGAGCCACACGCCCGACCTCGGCATCTTCCACGCGGCCACGGACGTGCATGGCAACACCGTGGTGCCCGAGGACCGGATCCGCGCCGCGCTCGAGCACGCCGGCGACGCGGAGCGCATGCGCCGGGAGCTGGACCTCGCCCTGGGCCAGGCCTGGGACGACGAGCTCGAGCCCTTCCGGTACGCGGGCGCGGGTGCCCCGGTCCGCTGGCTCCACCGCGTCGGCTGACCCACACGTCCTCCGGGCGTTGTCGAACCTCCGGGCACTCGCGCACCACGTCCCGCCGACCACGGACCTCTCAGCACGCACCCACCGAGCACGCACGTCCCCGACCCGAGTGTGGAGCGTCGTGCCGTGACACGCCGGTGTGTCGCGGCACCACGCTCCACGCTCGTGGCACGAGGCTCCGCGCGAGGGCACAACGCTCCACGCTCGTGGCACGACGCTCCGCGCTCGGCACACGAGGCTCCGCGCTCGCCACGACGCTCCGCGCTCGGCACGGGGCTCCGCACTGGCGTGGGAGGGAACCGGGGCGGGTAGGGGCCCGCAACCCTGAGGTCCCAGAGGGACCTCGGAGCGTCGAGGACCTCAGGCGGTGGTGACGACCAGCGCCACGTTGTGGCCGCCGAAGCCGAAGCTGTTGTTGACCGCGGCGATCTGACCGTCGGGCAGCGCCCGGGGCGTGTCGCGCACCAGGTCCAGGACGAGGTCCGGGTCGGGCTGGTCGACGTTGATCGTGGGCGGCGCCAGACGGTCGCGCAGCGCGAGCACCGTGAAGATCGTCTCGAGCGCCCCGGCTCCGCCGAGCAGGTGGCCGGTCATCGACTTGGTCGCGGAGAGCGCGACCCGGTCGGCGTCCGCACCCAGCACCGCGCGGACACCGCGCGCCTCGATGAGGTCGCCGACGACCGTCGACGTCGCGTGCGCGTTGACGTGGACGACGTCGGACGCAGTGATCCCGGCGTCGGTGAGCGCCGCGCGCATCGCCGCGACCTGACCCCGCCCCTCGGGCTCGGGGGACGTGATGTGGTAGCCGTCCGAGCTCAGGCCGACGCCGCCGATGCGGGCGTAGACGCGCGCGCCCCGGGCCGCCGCGTGCTCCGCGCTCTCGAGCACGACGATGCCGGCGCCCTCGCCGAGCACGAAGCCGTCACGCTGGGTGTCGTAGGGGCGCGACGCGCCCGCGGGGTCGTCGTTGCGCGTGGAGAGCGTGCGTGACGCGGCGAAGGCAGCGAGCGGCATCGGGTGGATGGCCGCCTCGGTGCCGCCGGCGACGACGACGTCGGCCCGGCCCGAGCGGATCATCTCGACGCCGTAGCCGATGGCCTCGGCGCCCGACGCGCACGCCGAGACGAGGGCATGGGCCCCGGCGCGCGCGCCGAGCTCGAGCTCGACGTAGGCGGCGGGGGAGTTGGGCATGAGCATCGGCACCGTCATCGGCAGGATGCGGCGCGCGCCCTTCGCCTGGAGGGTGTCCCAGGCGTCCAGCGTGGTCCAGATGCCGCCGATGCCCGACGAGACGACGGTGCCGAGCCGCTCCGGCTCCACCTCGGGGCTGCCCGCGTCGGCCCACGCCTCGCGCGAGGCCACCACGGCGTACTGCGCCGAGGGGTCCATGCGCTTCATCTCGGGGCGCGACAGGACGGCGTCGGGCGTGACCTTGAGCTGGGCCGCGAAGGTCACGGGGATCTCGTACGTCGCCGCCCAGTCGTTCTCGAGCGTGCGGGCGCCGGACACGCCGGCCAGGGCCGCCTGCCAGGTGCTGGGCACGTCGCCTCCGAGCGGCGTCGTCGCGCCGAGACCGGTGATGACGACGTCGGGGATGGTGCTCACGGTTCCTCCAGGACGGGCGGGCGGTGGTGCGGCTGGGTCGTGCGGGCCGGCCGGACCCGTCGCGGGGTCGGGCCGGCCCGCACGGCCGACGGCGGGCCACACCCCAGCGCGCCGTTGATGTAGGCGACCGCGTCGCCCACGGTCGTGAGGTTCTTGACCTCGTCGTCGGGGATGCGCACGGAGAAGCGCTCCTCGGCGAGCGTGACGATCGTCATCATGGACAGCGAGTCGATGTCCAGGTCGTCCGTGAAGGACTTCTCGGACGAGACGGAGTCGGTCGGCAGGCCGGTCTCCTCGCTGACGATCTCGGCCAGGCCGGTGAGGATCTCCTGCTCGCTGTACGCCATCTGTGTCTCCTTGGTGGGGTGGCGGTCGGTGCCCGGTCGGGCGCCTGACGATTGTTCACCGGGTCCGGCGTGCGTGTCCCCGGTGGTGCCGCGTGTCTCAGGGGAGCACGACGACCTGGGCGGCGTAGACGAGGCCGGCGCCGAAGCCGATCTGCAGCGCGAGCGCCCCGCTGCCGACCTGGCCCTCGCGCAGCAGGCGCTCCGTGGCGAGCGGGATGGACGCCGCGGACGTGTTGCCGGTGTCGGCGATGTCGCGGCCGACCACGACGGTCTCGGGGAGCTTGAGCTGCTTGATCATCTGGTCGATGATCCGCATGTTGGCCTGGTGGGGGACGAACGCCTCGATGTCCTGCGGTCCGACGCCGGCCGCGGCCATCGCCTTCTCGGCGACCGGGGCCATCTGCCACACCGCCCACTTGAAGACGCTCGCGCCCTCCTGGCGCAGGGTCGGCCACTCGCCGCTCGTGTGGGCGTCCTGCCACGACGAGGTCTGGCGGATGAGCTGCGCCTGCCCGCCGTCCGAGCCCCACACCGTCGGACCGATGCCCGGCGTGTCCGAGGGGCCGATGACGACCGCGCCCGCCCCGTCGCCGAGCAGGAACGAGATCGAGCGGTCGGCCGGGTCGATGAAGTCGCTCATCTTCTCCGCGCCGATCACCAGCACGTTGCGTGCGGTGCCCGCGCGGACCAGCGCGTCGGCCTGCGCGATGCCGTAGCAGTACCCGGCGCACGCGGCGGAGATGTCGTACGCGGCCGCGGGCGTCGCGCCGATCCGGTCGGCGACGATGGCCGCGCCGGCCGGCGTCTGGTGGAAGTACGTCACGGTCGAGAGCAGGACGGCGTCGATGTCGGCGCCCGTGAGCCCGGCGTTCGCCACGGCCGCGCGCGCTGCGCCCTCGGCGAGGTCGATGACGTCCTGGTCCGTGCGCGCCCGTCGGCGGGTCACGATGCCCGTCCGCTGGCGGATCCACTCGTCGGAGGAGTCGATGGGTCCTGCGACGTCGTCGTTCGTCACGACGTTCTCGCCGCGGACCGCCCCGAGGCCGAGGATGCGGGTGTGCGCGGGCCCGACGGCCTGCGTGAGGGTGGGACGGGTCACGCCTGGGTCTCCTCGGTGGTCGGTGGTCCGGCGTGGCGGAGGGCGAGGTCGCGCGCGGCCTCCAGGTCGGCCGGCGTCTTCACGGCGACCGTCTCCACCCCGGGCAGGCTACGCCGCGCGAGCCCGGTCAGGACACCGGCGGGTGCCAGCTCGATGAGTCCTGTCACGCCCATGGCGACCATGGTCTGCTGGCACAGGTCCCACCGCACGGGCGCGACGACCTGCGCCGCGAGCCGCCCCAGGACCTCGGCGGCACTGCCGTGCCCGTGCGCCCCGCCGCGGTAGGCGGCGCCGTCGGCGTCGGACAGGAACGGCAGCGTCGGGTCCTGCGCGGCCCAGCTGGCCGCGACGGGTCCGAAGACGTCGAGCGCGGGCTGCATGTAGGGCGTGTGGAACGCGCCGGCGACCTGGAGCGGGATGACCCGGGCCCGGGCGGGGGGTGCGGCGGCGAGCCGGGCGAGGGCCTCGAGCGAGCCGGCCGCGACCACCTGACCGCCGCCGTTGACGTTGGCGGGGTGCAGGCCGGCGTTCTCGACGGCCGCGAGCACCTCGGCGGGGTCCCCGCCGACGACGGCGCTCATCCCCGTCGGCTCCAACGCGGCGGCGTCGGCCATCGCCCGCGCCCGGACCGCGACGAGCGCCGCGGCCCCCGCGTCGTCCAGCACCCCCGCGACGGCGGCCGCGGCGAGCTCGCCCACCGAGTGGCCGGCGGTGACGTCGGGGCGCAGGCCGCCGTCGACGCCCGCCAGGAGTGCGCGGTAGGCCAGCAGCGACGCCGCCACGATGAGCGGCTGCGCGACGGACGTGTCGCGGATCGTCTCCGCGTCCGACGTGGTGCCGTGGGTGACCAGGTCGGTCCCCGCGGCCTCGCCGAGCGTCCCGAGCCGCTCCGCGGCGCCGGGGAGATCGAGCCAGGGACTGAGGAAGCCCGGGGTCTGGGAACCCTGACCGGGGCACACGATGGCGAGCACCCGACCACTGTGCCGGTCGCGCCGTCGTGCGCCGGGCCACGACGCCCACCAAGGTCGGGACCGGCCCTTGTGCGGAACCTACAAGGTGGTCTCGGCGGGGGACAGTCGCCCCAGCGCCAGGGCCGTCTGCAGGACGTACGCCTCGCGGGCGTCCAGCGGGTCCCAGCCGGTGACCTCGGCGACCTTGCGCAGCCGGTACCGGACGGTGTTCGGGTGCACGTACAGGACCCGCGCGGCCGCCTCCAGGGAGCGGCCGTGCTCGACGTGCGCGGCGAGGGTCTCCAGGAGCGACCCGCCGGCCCCGCGCAGGGGGCGGTAGGCGAGCTCGACCAACGTCCGGCGCGCCACGAGGTCGCCCACCAGCACGCGCTCCGGCAGCAGGTCGTCGGCCAGCACCGGGCGGGGCGCCGTGGGCCAGGCCGGTGCGGCCGCGAGGCCCGCGAGGGCGGCCGACGCCGACCGGCCCGCCTCGGCGAGGCTCGGCACCGCCGGTCCGATCACCACGGGCCCCGGGCCGAACCGCGGCAGCAGGGACGTCGCGGCGGCCCGTAGGTCGCCCTCCCCGCCGAGCACGACGACGAGGCGGTCGCCCTGGATCCCGACGAGCGCGTCGTCGGCCGCGCGGCGCGTCGAGCGGCGCAGCTCGGCGGCGCGCACGTCGTCCAGGGGGTGCAGGCTCGTGCCGACGAGAACCAGCGTGCTGCCGTGGCCCGTCCAGCCGAGCGCGGCGACCCGGGAGCGCAGCGCGTCGTCGGCGTCGCCGCGGATGAGCGCGTCGACGACGAGCGCCTCGAGCCGCGCGTCCCACGCGCCCCGCACCTCCGCGGCACGGGCGTAGACCTCGGCGGCGGAGAAGGCGACCTCCCGCGAGTACCGGAGCACGGCCTCGCGCAGGTCGCGCTCGGCGCCCGGCGCGGCCAGGCGGTCGCTGTGCTCCTCGACCACCTCCACCACCAGGCGGACCAGCTGGAGCGTGTGCTGCAGGGACACCGACCGGGTGAGCTCCGGGGGCGCGGCCGAGAAGATCTCGCTCGCCCCCTGCGGCGGGGTGCTCGGGTCGGAGAACCACGTGATGAAGCTCGAGATGCCGGCCTGGGCGACGAGGCCGACCCACGACCGGTCCTCGGCGGGCAGCGCGCGGTACCAGGCGAGGTTCTCGTCGAGCTTGCGCAGGGCGGCGGCGGCGAGCAGTCCGCTGCCGTCGTGCAGGCGCCGCAGGGTGTGCGCCTGGTCACGCGGCGCGGTGGAGACCATGGCTGGGAGCATAGGGCGACGGCCGCCCTGGTGGGGGCCGACGCACGCCGGGGTGTTGTAGGGAGCCGACAAGTTCGGACGGCGTCTGCGTTGTCCGAGAGCCCCGTCCGGGCGGTCGTCCGCCGGGCCGCGCCGTGAGGGTGCGGCTATGGTCTTTTCCATGGCCTTCCTCCCACGCCTTCGCCGCCTCATGCGTCGCCCGGTGTCCGCGTCGAGGGTGGGCGTCCGTCGTCCGACCACGACCAAGCGCCGTGACACCATCCACGAGGACGCCGTGCGCGCCATGCTGGGCGAGGACCCCAACGACGCCCGCGCGTTCACGGCACTGGCCGAGATCGTCCGGCGCCGTGCCGCGGGGATGGGGCCCGACGGCGACCCGCTGACGGCGCCGCAGGACGACGTCGAGAAGCACCGGGCCGCTGACCTCGCCGTGTGGGCCCTGGCCGAGGAGCTCGCTGGCCACCCGCGGGCCTGGTACCCGCTCATCGAGCTCGCGCGCCTGTCGCTGCACGAGGACCACGAGGGTGCGATCCGTCGCCTGAGCACCGCCGCCGAGCGCGACCCGTCGGGCGTCGCCCTCGTCGAGGGCCTGGCGGTCCTCCGCGAGGCGGGCCAGCCGGTCGAGGCGCTCAACCTCGGCGTCGGGCACTGGCGGGTCAAGGAGCACACCCCCGAGGTGGCCCGGCAGCTCGTGCTCGCCGCCATCGAGGCGGACCGTCCGCACGACGCCAACCAGCACCTCGCCGCGCTCGGGATGCACCCGGACAAGGGTGCTGTCGCGCGGCTGCGCCCCGACCTGGACCGGATCATCGCCCAGGCCGGCCAGAACATCAGCGGCCCGTAGCCGCCCGGCCACCGCGCCGACGACGAAGGCCCCCGCGCTCCAGGAGCGCGGGGGCCTTCGTCGTCAGCGGGGCGGGCGGGTCACGAGTCGCCGCCCGCGACGCCCGAGGCTCCGGCCCTGACGTCGTGGATCCGGTACCGCTCGATGGCCTGCGCCGGGGCGTCGGCCGCGACCTCGCCCCGACGGGCGAGGAGCTGGAGCACCTTGACCACGGTCGAGGGCCCATCGATCTTGAAGTAGCGACGGGCCGCCGCACGCGTGTCCGAGAAGCCGAAGCCGTCGGCGCCGAGCGTCGCGTACTCGCCCGGGACCCACTGCCGGATCTGGTCGGGGACCATGTGGTCGTAGTCGCTCGTCGCGACGAACGGGCCCTGCGCCCCCTCGAGCTTCTGGGTCACGTAGGCCGTGCGCGGCTCCTCGCCCGGGTAGAGCCAGTTGTGCTGGTCGGCCGCCAGGCCGTCGCGACGCAGCTCGTTCCAGCTCGTCACGGACCAGACGTCGGCGCGCACGCCCCAGTCGTTCGCCAGGAGCTCCTGCGCCTCGAGCGCCCACGGCACACCGACGCCGGACGCGAGGATCTGGGCCCGCGGGCCCTCGCCCTCGGCGACCGAGACGCGGTGGATACCGCGCAGGATGCCCTCGACGTCGACGTCCTCCGGCTCGGCCGGCTGGATCATCGGCTCGTTGTAGACCGTCAGGTAGTACATGACGTTCGGGTCGCGCGGGTCGCCCTCGCCGTACATGCGCTGCAGGCCGTCGCGGACGATGTGCCGGATCTCGTACCCGTAGGCCGGGTCGTAGTGCACGACGGCGGTGTTGGTCGCCGCGAGGATCGGCGAGTGGCCGTCCGCGTGCTGCAGGCCCTCACCCGTCAGGGTGGTGCGCCCGGCCGTGGCGCCGATGATGAAGCCACGCGTCATCTGGTCGCCGGCGGCCCAGAACTGGTCGCCCGTCCGCTGGAACCCGAACATCGAGTAGAAGATGTAGAACGGGACCAGCGCCTCGCCCTGCGTCGCGTAGGACGTGCCGACCGACTGGAACGCCGCGGCGGAGCCGGCCTCGTTGATGCCGGTGTGCAGGATCTGGCCCGACTCCGACTCCTTGTAGGAGAGCATCAGCTCGCGGTCCACGGCGAGGTAGTTCTGGCCGAGCGTGTTGAAGATCTTCGCGGTCGGGAAGATCGAGTCGAGCCCGAAGGTGCGCGCCTCGTCGGGGATGATCGGCACGATTCGCTTGCCGAACTCCTTGTCCTTCATCAGGTCCTTGAGGAGCCGGACGAAGGCCATCGTGGTCGCCACGTGCTGGTGGCCCGAGCCCTTGGCCAGGACGTCGTACGTCTTCTCCGGCGGCAGCGCCACGGGGGCGAAGCTGCTGCGCCGCTCGGGAACGAAGCCGCCGAGCTGGCGGCGCCGCTCGAGCATGTACTGGATCTCCGGCGAGTCCTGGCCCGGGTGGTAGTACGGCGCGTTGTACGGGTCCTCGATCTGCTCGTCCGTGACGGGGATCCGCAGGGAGTCGCGCAGCGTCTTGAGGTCGTCGACCTTGAGCTTCTTCATCTGGTGCGTCGAGTTGCGCCCGGCGAAGTTGGTGCCCAGGCCGTAGCCCTTGATGGTGTGCGCCAGGATCACCGTCGGCTGGCCCGTGTGGGCCGTCGCCGCCGCGTACGCGGCGTAGATCTTGCGGTAGTCGTGACCGCCGCGCTTGAGCGCCCAGATCTCGTCGTCGGTCATGTTCTGCACGAGCGCCTTGGTGCGCGGGTCGCGCCCGAAGAAGTGCTCGCGGATGAACGCGCCGCTCTCGGCCCGGTACGTCTGGTAGTCGCCGTCGGGCGTGACGTTCATCAGGTTGACCAGCGCGCGGTCCTTGTCCGCGTTGAGCAGCGCGTCCCACTCGCGGCCCCAGATCACCTTGATGACGTTCCAGCCGGCGCCGCGGAAGAACGCCTCGAGCTCCTGGATGATCTTGCCGTTGCCGCGCACCGGGCCGTCGAGCCGCTGCAGGTTGCAGTTGACGACGAACGTGAGGTTGTCGAGGTTCTGCTGCGCCGCGAGCTGGAGCATGCCGCGGCTCTCGGGCTCGTCCATCTCGCCGTCGCCGAGGAAGGCCCAGACGTTCTGCTGGCTCGTGTCCTTGATGCCGCGGTTGTGCGTGTACTTGTTGACCCACGCCTGGTAGATCGCCGACGCCGGGCCCAGGCCCATCGAGACGGTCGGGAACTCCCAGAAGTCCGGCATGAGCCGGGGGTGCGGGTAGGAGGACAGGCCGCCGCCGGGCACCGAGACCTCCTGGCGGAAGGCGTCCAGCTGCTCGCCCGTGAGGCGGCCCTCGAGGAACGCGCGGGCGTAGACGCCCGGGGCCGCGTGCCCCTGGAAGTAGACCTGGTCGCCGCCGCCGGGGTGGTCCTTGCCGCGGAAGAAGTGGTTGAGCCCGACCTCGTAGAGGGTCGCGACCGAGGCGTAGGACGAGATGTGGCCGCCGACGCTGACCTCGGGCCGCTGGGCACGCGTCACCATGACGGCCGCGTTCCACCGCAGGTAGGAGCGGTAGCGCCGCTCGACCACCTCGTCGCCCGGGAAGTACGGCTCCTCGTGCACACCGATCGTGTTGACGTACGGCGTCGTGATCGACGTCGGCACCGCCACGTTCCGCTCGCGGGCGCGCTTCAGCAGGTTGAGGAGCACGTACCGGGCCCGGGGCCCACCGCGCTCGTCGACGAGCCCGTCGAAAGACTCGACCCACTCACCGGTCTCGTCCGGGTCGATGTCCGGCACCTGGCTGAGGAGCCCGTTGATGAGCGGGCCCGCGTTGTCTCGTGCAGCCACCTGCAACCTCACCTCTCGTCCGCACCGTTGCGACTCCCGGGTGGGCGCCATCATCCAGTGCTCGGGTCGGCCCGAGGAGTGACGTTGGTGTTGCCGGTCCCCGGTCGTCCGACCATTGTCGTTCTTCCGGGTGCAGAAAGTCACACCGGCGGTGCGGCGTGAGACGTGACGTGGGCGACAGCGCGACCGGGCGGCCTGCGTGTGGCGCTTGCCACAGGGTGGGTGGATGCTGTGGGCTTACCGCGATGCCGGGCCGACGAGCTCGCCCGGCGCACGCACGACGACGAAGGGAACGGCACACCAAGTGGGAGCGACCGCGGAACCCGTGGGCAACCGAGGGGCAGCGGGAGCCGAGCGGCTCGGCTTCTCCACCGGACAGGTCATCCAGGAGTTCGGGTACGGCGACGACGTCGACGACGACCTCCGGGAGGGCATCGAGGACATCGTCGGCGGTGAGCTGGTCGACGAGGACTACGACGACGTCACCGACGGCGTGATCCTGTGGTGGCGCGAGGACGACGGTGACCTCACCGACGCGCTCGTCGACGTCCGTGCCGCGCTCGACGAGGGTGGCCTGATCTGGGTCTTCACGCGCAAGCCCGGCCGCAGCGGCCACGTGGGCCACAGCGACATCGAGGAGGCGGCCACCACCGCGGGGCTCCACGCCACGAGCACGCTGGCGATCGCCCCCGACTGGTCCGCGACCCGCCTCGGCACACGGAACCGGGGGAAGTGAGCGAGGCGGGCGGCGGCGCGACGGTCGCGGCGCCCGTGCCGGGCCAGCCGGCCCCCGACCTCGAGCTGCCCGACGCGCACGGCACGCCCGTGCGCCTCACGGGCCTGCGCGGCGGCCCGGTCGCGCTCGTCTTCTTCCCGTTCGCGTTCTCGGGCCTGTGCACCGGTGAGCTGTGCGAGCTGCGCGACAACCTCGAGGACTTCGAGGCCGCGGGCGTCCGCCTGCTGGGGATCTCGTGCGACCCGATGTTCACGCTGCGCGCGTGGGGCGAGCAGGAGGGCTTCGGCTTCGACCTCCTCTCCGACTTCTGGCCGCACGGGGCCGCCGCGCGGGCGTACGGCGTCTTCGACGAGGGCCAGGGGATCGCGACCCGCGGCAGCTTCCTGATCGACGCCGACGGGATCGTGCGCTGGTCCGTCGTCAACCCGCGCGGCCAGGCCCGCGAGCTGGGCGCGTACCGGGCGGCCCTCGCCGCCCTCTGACGCCGAGGCGTCGTCGGTACGCTGTGGGCGCCGTCGGCGACGACGGCGTGGGGCCTGTAGCTCAGTTGGTCAGAGCGCCGCGTTTACACCGCGGAGGTCGTCGGTTCGAGACCGGCCGGGCCCACCCAGGACCGACGTCCGCCGCTGCTAGCGTCGCGCCGTGCAGGTGACGTCCCTCGCGGTCTACCCGGTGAAGTCGCTCGGCGGCGTGCCGGTGGACAGCGCCCGGGTGCAGCCGTGGGGGCTCGAGCACGACCGGCGCTGGATGGTCGTCGACGAGGCCGGCGCCAAGGTCTCCGCGATCGCCGTCGGCGCGATGGTGACGATCACGGCCACGCCGCGGCCCGACGGCGGCCTGCTCCTGGCGCGCGACGGCGCGGCCCCGCTGACGGTCCCGGTCCCGGTGGACGGCCCGCGCGTGGAGGTCACGCTCTCGCGCGTCGGCACGGCCCACGCCGCCGACGACGCCGCCCACGCGTGGCTGAGCGAGGCGCTCGGACGGCGCGTCCGGCTGGTCTGGCTCGACGACCCGCGCCGTCGGGCGGTCACGGCGGAGCACGGCGGCCGGCCCGGTGACGTGCTCAGCCTCGCCGACACGGGCCCCCTGCTGCTGACCAGCACGTCCTCCCTGGCGCGGCTCGACCGGTGGGTCGCGCAGACCTGGGCCGACCGGTACGCGCAGTGCGGCGCCGCCGCGGGGTCGCGCCCCGGGCCGTTGGCGATGACCCGGTTCCGCCCCAACCTGGTCGTGACCGGCGACCTCGAGCCGTTCGCCGAGGACTCCTGGCTGCGGATCACGGTCGGCGACGTCGAGCTGCGCGTCTCCGAGCACTGCGACAGGTGCGCCGTGACGACGATCGACCCGGCGACCGGCGCGCGCGGTCACGAGCCGCTGCGCACGCTCGCCGCGCACCGCCGCCGCGACGGCAAGGTCTGGTTCGGCGTGCGCGCCGTACCCGTCTCGACCGGGACCGTGCGCCTCGGCGACCGGGTCGAGGTCGTGCGCTCCCGGTAGCCTCAGCGGCGTGAGCGGCGACGAGGCGAACCCCGAGACCCTGACCCTGGCCGACGTCGTCGGGCTGCTCGAGCGGCGCTACCCGCCCGGCACGGCGGAGGGCTGGGACGCCGTCGGCACGGTGTGCGGGGACCCGGCGCAGCCGGTCCGGCGCGTGCTGCTCGCCGTGGACCCGACGGCCGACGTCGTCGACGAGGCGATCGCCCTGGGCGCCGACCTGCTCCTGACGCACCACCCGCTGCTCCTGCGCCCGGTGCACTCCGTGGCCGCGACGACCTTCAAGGGCGCGCTCGTGCACCGGCTGATCCGCGCCGGGTGCGCGCTGCACGTCGCGCACACCAACGCGGACGCGGCCGCCGACGGCGTCGCCGAGGCGCTCGCCCTCGCCGTCGGGCTGACGGACCTCGCACCGCTCGTCGCGCTGCCGGACGCGCCGCTCGACAAGCACGTCGTGTTCGTCCCGGTCGAGCACACCGAGCGCGTGCTCGACGCGATGAGCGGCGCGGGCGCCGGTGCGGTCGGCGAGTACAGCCGGTGCGCGTGGACCGGCACGGGCACCGGGACGTTCGTGCCCGGCGCCGCGGCCGCGCCGGCGATCGGCACCCGGGGCGAGGTCGAGCGGGTCAGCGAGGACCGGCTCGAGATGGTGGCGCCGCGGGGCGCGCGCGCGGCGGTGGTCGCGGCGATGCGCGCGGCGCACCCCTACGAGGAGCCGGCGTTCGACGTCCTGGAGCTGGCGTCCCTGCCGGGGGCCGCGGGGACCGGCCGCGTGGGCCGGCTCGCCGGGCCCACGACCCTGGGCGCCTTCGCGGAGCGGGTCGCCCGCGTCCTGCCCGCGACCGAGCAGGGCGTGCGCGTGGCCGGCGACCTCGACGCGCCGGTCGAGCGGGTCGCCGTCGTCGGCGGGTCGGGGGACTCCCTCTTCGACGCGGTGCGCCGCAGCGGCGTGGACGCCTACCTGACCGCGGACCTGCGGCACCACCCGGCGTCCGAGCTGCGCGAGCGCGCCGCCTTCGAGGCGTCGTCGGCCGGGCGCCCGCCGCAGGACGGCCGGCCGTTCCTGGTCGACGTCGCCCACTGGGCGAGCGAGTGGCCGTGGCTGGAGTCCGCGGCGCGGGTGCTGCGCGAGGATGCGGCCGGACGGGGCGCTACGGTGGACGTCCAGGTCAGCACCCGGCGCACCGATCCCTGGACCGCCCGGATCGCCTCGGCCCCCCAGCCCTGAACCACCCCCGGAGGACCCGTGACGACAGCACCTGCGCCCGACCAGCTCCGACTCCTCGACGTGCAGGCGCTCGACACGCGCGCCCAGCAGCTCGCGCACCAGCGCCGCGTGCACCCGGCGCACGAGCGCGCGACCGAGCTGGCCTCCCGGCTCGCGGACCTCGAGGCCGCGTACGTCACGTCGAAGACCGCGGTGAGCGACCTGCGGCGCGAGGTCGCCAAGGCCGAGGCCGACGTCGAGCAGGTCCGCACGCGCGCCGCGCGCGACCAGGCGCGGCTCGCGTCCGCGGCGGTCAGCGCCAAGGACGCCCAGGCGCTGACGCACGAGATCGCGGCGCTCGCCCGGCGCCAGTCGGACCTCGAGGAGATCGAGCTCGAGGTCATGGAGCGGCTGGAGGCGCACGAGACGACGCTCGCCGAGGTCGGCAAGGCCCGCGACGAGGTGCTCGCGCAGCAGGAGGAGGCCGCGGGCATCCTCGAGCGCGCGCTCGCGACGCTGGACGAGGAGCTCGCGCAGGTCGCGGCGGAGCGCGAGCAGGTGGCGCACGGCCTCGACGCGGGGCTCCTGGCGCTCTACGACCGGCTGCGGGCCCAGCTCGGCGGCAGCGGCGCGGCGGCGCTGCGTGGGCGCCGGTGCGAGGGCTGCCGGCTGGACCTGAACCCGAGCGACGTCGAGAAGATCAAGGCGGCGCCGCCCGAGCAGGTCGTGCGCTGCGAGGAGTGCGGGCGGATCCTCGTGCGCGGCGCGGACGGCCGCAGCGCGGCGTCGTGACGCGGCGCCTGGTCGTCGAGGCCGACGGCGGCTCGCGGGGGAACCCGGGACCGGCCGGCTGGGGCGCCGTCGTGCGCGACGCGGCGACCGGCGCCCTGCTCGCCGAGCGCGCCGGCTACCTGGGCTTCGCGTCCAACAACGTGGCCGAGTACTCCGGGCTGGTCGCCGGCCTGGAGGCGGCTCGGGACATCGACCCCGCCGCGCACGTCGAGGCCCGGCTGGACTCGAAACTGGTCGTCGAGCAGATGTCCGGCCGGTGGCAGGTCAAGCACGCGGACATGAAGCGGCTCGCGGAGCTGGCGCGGGGCGTGCTCCCCGCCGACCAGGTCACCTACACGTGGGTGCCGCGCGCGCAGAACGGCGCGGCCGACGCGCTCGCGAACCAGGCGATGGACGCGCGCGAAGGGTTGTGGCGCGACCATCCCGACGGCGACGGACCGGACGCCACCCCGCCGGTGGAGCCGCAGGCGCCCGCGCGGGCGCGCCGCCCCTCGGGCGCGGCCATGCGCTTCGACGACGCGGAGCCGCTCACCGTCGTCCTGATCCGGCACGGCGAGACGCCGATGACGGCGTCCAAGGCGTACTCCGGGGGAGCGGTGCCCGGGCCGTCGCTGACGTCCACCGGGCGGATCCAGGCGGCGAAGGCCGCGGACACCGTGTTCCGCATCGGCCGCACCCTGTGGCCGGACCTGCCCCACCCCAGCGCGCTGCGCGCCTCGCCGATGGTGCGCACGCAGGAGACCGCGGGTGCGGTCGGCCGCCGGCTGGGCCTGCGCGTCGAGCTCGACGAGGCGTTCCGCGAGTGCGACTTCGGCGAGTGGGAGGGCCTGTCCGCCGATCAGATCGAGGAGCGCTGGCCCGGCGACCTCAAGCGCTGGCACGTGGACGCGGAGTTTCGCGCTCCCGGTGGCGAGTCGATCGAGGACGTGGGCGTGCGGGTCTCGGGGGCGCTCGAGCGGCTGCGCGACGAGGCCGTGGGCCGCACGGTCGTGGTGGTCGCGCACTCCGTCGTCATCCGCGCGGCCATCGGCGCGACGCTCGGTGCGCCGTCGTCGGTCTGGGCGTCGGTCCGCGTCGGGCCCGCCTCGATCACCATCCTGCGCCTGTGGGCCGACGGCGAGCGCGAGGTGACGGTCGTCGGGATGCCGACGGACCTCTAGGTTCTGCGGACCCCGGGGGGGTCGTGCGTCAGCCGACGACGAGCCGCAGCTCGTGGGTGCCGGCGCGGCGGCCCGGGACGAGCTCGGCGTCGAGCAGCATGCTGCCCACCATCTCCCCGGCGGCGTCGAGCAGCGCGGCCGGGGTCGCCGGGTCCTCGCCGTGGCGGGTCACGAGGTGGCGGGTGAGCAGACCTCGCGTGTGCTTGGCCCAGTGCGAGACCACCGTGCGGCGTCCGGCCTCCTCGCGCAGCACGGTGACGCTCACGTGGCCCGGGCCGCCCGACGGCGCCCACGCCGCCGCGTACGCGGCCGAGCGGCAGTCCACGACCAGGCGGTCCGTCGCGAGCGGGTCGAGCTCGCGGGCGAGCGGCTCGCGCCACGAGCGCGCGAGCGGGCCGACGCCCGGCAGGTCCGTGCCCATCGACAGCCGGTAGGCGGGGATGAGGTCCGCGGGGGTCACCGCGCCCCAGAGCGCCGAGACGACCCGGACGCACCGCTCGGAGCGCGCGCGGGCGGCGTCGTCGGGCAGGTCCGCGAGACCGGCGGCACCGAAGAGGACGCCGGTGTACACGTCGTGCGCGGGCGCCGTCGGCTCGGTCTTCAGGCGCATGTTCCGCGCGACCTCCGGTGCGAGCGACGCGCCGACCCCGAGCACGTCGAGGGCGTCAGTGCGCCGGCTCGCACGGGCGAGGGCCGTCAGGACGCGGCGGCGGTGCGCGCTGAGGCGGCGCGCGCCGCTCAGGGCGGCGAGGTCGAGGGGGGCGCCGTGCCGGGGGGCCGTCTTGCCCTCGGACGGCGGGAGGAGCACGAGCACCGCAGCAGGCTAGTGCGCCGCGCGGGCCGCCCCGTGCCACCGGGCGCCCGTCATGGCGGACGTCACGCCGCCGGGCACCAGCCCGGGTAGCCTGGTCCCGGATGAGTCGGCCAGGCGGTCGCGTCACCGGGTCCGCCCGGTGCCGAGGAACGTCCGGGCTCCGCAGAGCACGGTGGTGGGTAACGCCCACCCGGGGTGACCCGCGGGACAGTGCCACAGAGAGAAGACCGCCTCGCCGCCGGCCTCGGCCGGCAGCGCGGTAAGGGTGAAACGGTGGTGTAAGAGACCACCAGCGCACCGGGTGACCGGTGCGGCTAGGTAAACCCCACTGGGAGCAAGGCCAGACAGGGAGCGTTCGAGGGCTGCTCGCCCGAGCTCCCGGGTAGGCCGCTGGAGGCGTGCGGCAACGTACGTCGTAGAGGGATGGCCGCCACCCGCACCGGGGTAACCGGGTGCGGGGACAGAACCCGGCGTACCGGCCGACTCATCCACCTCGCCCGGCGCCGAGCGGTGAGAGCACGCGCCCACCCCGCCGACGTGACGAACGCCATAGCCGCGGGCCAGGCGCCGATCTGGTGCCACGATGAGGGTCTCCCGTCACCGGCCCGCGCCGCGGAGCTCCGTCGCGCGCGGCCGCGGGGCGCCCTTGCACCACCAGCACCGACGGGACACCTGTGACCGACCCCAGCACGACCAAGGAACGACTCTGGACCCGGGACCTGGTCCTCGCCTCACTGGCGAACCTCGTCCTGGCGTTCGTCTTCTACCTCCTCATGACCACGATGGCGCTGTACGCCGTGGAGCGGTTCAGCGCGACGGACAGCGCCGGGGGACTGGCGTCGAGCATGTTCGTCATCGGCGCGGTGGTCGCGCGCCTCTTCGCCGGCAACCTCGCGGACCTGGTCGGCCGGCGCCGGATCCTCGTCGTCTCGATGGTCGTCTTCGTCGTCGCCTCGTTCGCCTACCTCCCGGTCGACGCCGCGGCCGACTCCCTCGGTGTGCTGCTGGCGGTCCGCGCCGTGCACGGCGTCGCGTTCGGCATCGCGAGCACCGCCGCGCTGTCCCTCGCCCAGTCCCTGATCCCCGCCTCGCGCCGCGCGGAGGGCACGGGCTACTTCACGCTGAGCACCACGCTGGCGACGGCGATCGGCCCGTTCCTCGGCCTGCTCCTGGTGCACGGCCCCGGGTACGACGTGCTGTTCGTCGTCAACGGCGCGGTCGCGGTGCTCGGGATCGTGTTCTCGGTGCTGCTGCTCCGGACGCCCGACGTGCTGCCGGGGCCGGACGAGCGCGCGCGGCTGCGCAGGTTCCACCCGCGCGACATGCTCCACCCCGACGTGCTGCCCGTCGCGAGCTTCATGCTCGTGCTCGCGGTGAGCTTCGCCGGCGTGCTGACGTTCCTCAACTCCTACGCGGAGGATGCGGGACTCGAGTCCGGCGCGAGCATCTTCTTCCTCGTCTACGCGGTGGTGCTGTTCGGGACGCGCCTCGTCGCGGGCAGGGTCCAGGACCGGCGCGGGGACAACGTCGTGGTCTACACGGCGCTCGCCGCGTTCGCGGTGGGGCTCGTCCTGCTCGGCCTGGCCACCTCCGACGCCGTGCTCGTCGTCGCCGGCGGGTTCCTGGGGATGGGCTTCGGCACGCTCATGTCGGCGATGCAGGCCATCGCCGTCGGCCGCGTGCCCATGCGCCGCGTCGGGGTCGCCGTCTCGACGCACTTCTTCATGGTGGACCTGGGCGTGGGCCTCGGCCCGATCCTCCTGGGCGTGCTGCTCGACGCCATCGGCTACGGCGACATGTACCTGGTGCTGGCGGGCACCGTCGTCCTCTCGGCCGCCCTGTACCACGGCGTCCACGGGCGCAAGGACCGCGCGCGGCGACGCGCCGTGGCGACGCTCGAGACGCCCCTGGACCGCGCGCCGGTGCCGGCGCAGGGCTGAGCGGCGGCGCTCGGGCCCGGGGCTCCGCACGTGTGGCGAGCGGGTGATGTCCGGCGCCCGGGGAGCGACGGGCCCCCGGGCGTGTGATCATCAGGGCGTGATGATGACCGAGATCGCCGCCCTGGACGTCCTGCTCGTCGAGGACGACCCCGGCGACGTGCTGATGGTCCAGGAGGTCTTCGAGGACCACGGTCTCGGCGGCCACCTGGACGTGGTGAACGACGGCGCCGAGGCGCTGGCGTACCTGCGCCGCGAAGGTGCCCACGCCGCCGCCCGTCGCCCGCACGTGATCCTGCTCGACCTGAACCTGCCCAAGATCGGTGGCCGCGAGGTCCTCGAGGCGGTCAAGACGGACCCGGAGCTCGGGTCCATCCCGGTCGTGGTCCTGACCACGTCGTCCGCGGAGGAGGACGTGGTGCGCGCCTACACGGCGCACGCGAACGCCTACGTCACCAAGCCGGTCGACTGGGACGCGTTCACGGCGGCGATCCGGCGGATCGGGCACTTCTTCGGCGACGTCGCGCGCCTGCCCGGGCGCTGAACGTCACCGCGTCACCCCGGCGGCTCCCGACGTCGGCCGGTATCCTCGGGGAGCCTTCCGACGTCGCACGACGAAGCTCGGGGGCCAGGAGTCCCGGCCTGCGACGCCGGGACAGCAGGAGGCCGTAGGTCATGGCAGGCACAGATCAGCACGCCGTCGGGGGGATCACCGTCGCCGAGCGCGACGACTCCACGGTGGCGCATCTCTGGGGCGAGATCGACGAGGCGCTGCGCGAGCAGGCCAGCATCGCGCTGAGCAGGGCGCTCACCCGGGATCTGCCCGTCGTCCTCGACGCCGCGCAGGTGACCTTCATCGACTCCACGGGGATCGCGTTCCTCATCCAGTTCATGCGCGTGGGACGCGAGGAGGGCCTGCCGGTGACCCTGCGCAACCCGCCGTCGCTCGTGACGGACGTGCTGGAGCTGCTCGGCCTGCAGGGCCTGTTCGACGCCTCGGGCGACGAGAGCACCATCACGGCCACCTGAGCCCCGGAGGCGCCCTCAGCCCCGCTCGCGCAGCGCCGCGACCTGGCGGTCGTGGTGCCCACGCTGCTCCGGGTCCGCCAGCCGCGGGTCCTCCGCGGGCCGGTTCTCGGGCGCGGTCCGCGCGCCCGGACGTCCCGGGAAGGCACCCAGCGCGACCAGGTAGGCGCGGTCCGCGGCGAGCCGGGCGGCGAGCCCGGCCGCGTCGGTCGGCGTCCCGTGGCCCGGCACCAGGACCTGGACGGACCAGCGCGCCGCCGCGGCCTCGAGGGCGCGCAGGGCGGCGAGGTGGTCCCCGACCGGGTCGACGGCGTCCGTGTCGAGCAGCGGGATCTCGGTCTCCGAGAGCAGGTCGCCCGCGAGGAGCACGCCCGCGCCCGGCACCACGAACGCCGCGCTGCCCGGGCAGTGCGCCGCGTGCGGCACGACGACGACCTCGGGGCCCGACCACGGCACCCGCTCGCCGGGCAGGGGGTCGAGGCGCCCCGTCAGGGCCGGGTCGTGCCCGGGGGCCGTCGCGTCCGCCGTCGAGCACGCCCGCGCGACGGCGGCGCGGGTGGCCCACCGGGGAACGGCTCCCAGCGCCGCCGACCAGAGCACGTGGTCCCAGTGCGGGTGCGTCGACGCCCCGGCCTCGACGCTCAGCCCGCGGCGCGCCAGGGTGGCGGCGAGGGCCGCGAGGTCGGCCGGCGTGAGCGCCGGGTCGACGAGGAGGCAGCGGCCGTCCGCGCCGAGAACGACGGTCGTCGTCGTGGACCACGGCTGGCTCGTCGCGACCAGGACGCGCGGGGCGACCTCGACGAGGGCGACGTCGCCGGGCGCACCGCGGCCGGGCGCGGCGTCGTCCACCGGCTCAGTCGGAGGCGGTGGCGTGGGCCGCCAGCGCCGCCGCGCCGACGATCCCCGCGGCGTTGCGCAGCTGCGCCGGCACGATCGGGGTGCGCAGGTCCAGCAGCGGCAGGAAGTTCTGGTGCTTCTTGCTCACGCCGCCGCCGACCACGATCAGGTCGGGCCAGAACAGGTCCTCGACCACCCGGAAGTAGCGCTGGAGGCGCTCCGCCCAGCGCTCCCAGTCGAGGTCGTCGCGCTCGCGCGCGCTGTCCGCCGCGCGGGACTCGGCGTCGTACCCGTCGATCTCGAGGTGGCCCAGCTCCGTGTTCGGGACGAGCGTGCCGTCGACCACGAGGCACGAGCCGATGCCCGTGCCCAGCGTGACGACGAGCACCACGCCGGGCGTGTCCCGGGCGGCGCCGTAGAGCGTCTCCGCGTAGCCCGCCGCGTCGGCGTCGTTGACCGCCAGCACGCGGCGCCCCGTGGCCTCGGCGATGACGCCCGTGACGTCCGTCCCGATCCACGACTCGTCGACGTTCGCGGCCGAGCGGGCCACGCCGTGCTGGATGACCGCCGGGAACGTCACGCCGATCGGCATGCCCGCCGGCAGGTGGAAGGCGTCGAAGAGCTCACCGACGGTCCGCGCGACGGCGGCGGGCGTGGAGGGCTGGGGTGTGGGGATGCGGACCCGGTCCGCGGCGAAGGTGCCCGCGACGAGGTCGACGGGGGCGCCCTTGATGCCGCTGCCGCCGATGTCGATGCCGAAGGCCAGGGTCGGTCCGGCGGTGCCGGGGTCGAGCTCGGGGGTCGTGGTCATGGCAGGGTCAGGATCTCCGCTCCGGTCTCGGTCACCACGAGGGTGTGCTCGAACTGCGCGCTGCGCCTGCGGTCGCGCGTCACGACGGTCCAGCCGTCGTCCCACATCTCCCACTCCGGTGTCCCCAGGTTGAGCATGGGCTCGACGGTGAACACCATCCCCGGCTCGATCACCGTGGCGTACCGGGGCGCGGCGTCGTAGTGGGGCACGACGAGCCCCGAGTGGAACGCCTCGCCGACGCCGTGCCCGGTGAAGTCCCGGACCACGCCGTACCCGAAGCGCTGCGCGTACTTCTCGATCACGCGGCCGATGACGTTGATCTCGCGGCCCGGCGCGACGGCCTTGATGCCACGCATCATCGCCTCGTGCGTGCGCTCGACCAGCAGCCGCGACTCCTCGTCCACGTCGCCCACCAGGAACGTCGCGTCGGTGTCGCCGTGGACGCCGTTCTTGTAGGCCGTGATGTCGACATTGACGATGTCCCCGTCCCGCAGGACCGTGGAGTCCGGCACGCCGTGGCACACGACCTCGTTGACCGAGGTGCACAGCGACTTGAGGAACGGGACCTGGCTCGGTCGCGGCTGGTACAGCAGCGTGGACGGGTAGGCGTCGTGGTCGCACAGGAACTCGTGGCCGATGCGGTCCAGCTCGTCCGTCGTGACGCCCGGCGCGACGTGCCGCCCGACCTCCTCGAGAGCCTGCGCCGCGAGGCGGGACGCCACGCGGATCCGCTCGATCGTCTCCGCGTCCTTGACCTCCGAGCCGGTGAAGGGCAGCTCGCGGTCCTTGCCGACGTACTCCGGCCGCTCGATGTGGGCTGGGACGCTCCGCACCGGGCTCAGGGTCCCGGGGACCAGGGTGCCGCCGGGCGCGTGCGAGATCGACATGCCTGGCAGTCTACGGAGCAGGCGCGGAGGTCGCGCCGCGAGCCGGAGGGAGCGGTCATGGGCGACGGCACGGAGTTCTGGTTCAACCCCGGGACGGGGGAGATCGAGGAGGGGCGCGTGAGCCCGTGGACCGAGCGGATGGGCCCGTACCCGACCCGCGAGGCAGCCCAGCAGGCGCTGACGAAGGCCCGCGCCCGCACCGACGCGTGGGACGAGGACGACCGGCGGTGGCGTGACGGCTGACGCCGACCCCGGCGCAGCGCCGCGGGCGCACCTGCGCGCCGACTGCGCGCGGTGCGTCGGCCTGTGCTGCGTGGCCCTCGCCTTCTCGCGGTCCGCGGACTTCGCGATCGACAAGGAGGCGGGGGAGCCGTGCCGACACCTCGCCGTCGACCACCGCTGCACCATCCACGCGCGCCTGCGCCCCGCCGGGTTCGCCGGGTGCACGGTGTACGACTGCCTCGGCGCCGGCCAGCGGGTCACGCAGGTCACCTTCGGCGGCCGGACCTGGCGGGACGACCCCGCGGTCGCGGCCGCGATGTTCGCGGCCTTCGGCGTCGTGCGCGGCCTGCACGAGATGCTCTGGTACCTCGCGGAGGTGCTCGACCTGCCGCGCGCGGCGGCCGAGCACGAGGCGGCGCGCCGGCTCACGGCCCGTCTCGAGCAGGTGACCGCCGCCGCTGCGCCCGTCCTGGCCGACGTCGACGAGCGCGCGCTCCAGGCCGAGGTCGCCCCGGTGCTGCGCCGCGCGAGCACCGCCGTGCGCGGGCGGC
>NZ_JACEXH010000252.1:0-3336 GCF_014525465.1 Actinotalea sp. JY-7885
CGCGCGCGGTTCGACCCGCCCGCCGAGCGCTGGTCCGCCGGGCACCGGGGCGTCGACCTGGACGCCCCGGCCGGCACGGCGGTGCTCGCGCCCGCCGCGGGGACGGTCGTGGTCGCCGGCGTCGTGGTGGACCGCGGGGTCGTGACGCTCCAGCACGACGACGGGCTCCGCTCGAGCCTGGAGCCCGTCACGGGTGCGCCCGCCGTGGGCACCCGGGTCGCACCGGGCGACGTCGTGGGGCGCGTGCAGGACGGGCCGGCGCGCTCCCACTGCACGCCGCGGTGCCTGCACTGGGGCGTGCGGGACGGCGAGGTCTACGTCGACCCGCTGGGGCTCCTCCCGGGAGGGGGACCCGTGGTCCTGCTGCCCGGCCCGGTCCGGGGCACGGCGTGACCGGGCGCCGCCGTCGCGCCGGACCGTCAGACCCGGTCCTGCTCCTGGAGGGTGGTGCGCAGCCGCAGCATCGCCGCGGTGTGCATCTGGGAGATCCGGGACTCCGTGACGCCGAGGATGCGGCCGATCTCCGCGAGGGTCATGCCCTCGTAGTAGTACAGGACCAGCACGAGCTTCTCGCGCTCGCCGAGCCGCTCGATCGCCCGCGCCAGGACGATCTTCATCTCCTGCGCCTCGACGTTGCCGACCGGGTCGGGCGCGCCCGGGTCCTCCAGGGTGTCGAGCAGCGAGAGGGAGTCACCGCGATCCGAGCCGCCGCCGAGCATCTCGTCGAGGGCAGCGACGTTGACCGTCGACAGCTGGGTGAAGACGGCGCGCAGCTCCACCACGCCGATCTCCAGGCGCGCCGCGACCTCCTGCTCCGTGGGCGGCCGGCGCAGCTCGCCCTCGAGCTCGGCGAACGCGCGGTCCACGGCGCGGGCCTTGGTGCGCACGGACCGCGGGATCCAGTCGATGGCGCGGAGCTCGTCGATGATGGCCCCGCGGACGCGCGAGCTGGCGTAGGTCTCGAACTTGACCGCGCGGTCCGTCTCGAACTTCTCGATCGCGTCGATGAGGCCGAACATCCCGTAGGACACGAGGTCCGCCTGCTCGACCATGCTGGGCAGCCCGGCCCCCACGCGCGCGGCCACCATCGTCACCAGCGGCGCGTAGTGCAGGATCAGTCGCTCGCGCGCGCCGCGGTCGCCGGTCTCCTTGAACACGGCCCACAGCGAGCTGATGCGGATGGCGTCCTCGGCGGCGCCCTCGGCGTGCGGGCGCGGGACGACATCGCCCGAAGGGCGCGTGCTCCTCGGTGACCGGGTCCGGGACTCTGCTGCCATCACTGGGTCCGTCTCAGGCTCGGGGGTGGGCTTGAAGGTACGACGACCGCAGGCGGTCCGGACTGACGTGCGTGTAGCGCTGGGTCGTCGCGAGGGTCGCGTGGCCCAAGATCTCCTGAACGCTACGCAGATCCGAGCCTCCCTGCACGAGGTGCGTCGCAGCGGTGTGTCGCAGCGCGTGCGGGGAGACGTCGTCCACGCCTGCCGCGAGGGCGGCCCGGTGCACGAGGGTACGGACCTGACGCTGGTCCATGCGGCCCCCGCGCGTCCCGAGCAGCAGGGCCGGGCCGGTCGTCGGGACGACCAGCGCGGGGCGGCCCCGGTCGAGCCACGCGTCCAGGGCGCGCGCGGCGGGGACGCCGAAGGGGACGACGCGCTCCTTGGCGCCCTTGCCCATGACCCGCAGCAGCCGACCCGAGCGGTCGACGTCGTGCACGTCCGCACCGACCAGCTCGCCGACGCGCACCCCGGTGGCGTAGAGCAGCTCGAGGACGACCCAGTCCCGCAGGGCCCCGGGCTCCCCCGTCGCCTCCGCGGTCGCGCGGGAGACGTCCACCAGACGCGCCGCCGGGGCGAGCGCGAGCGCCGTGGGGAGCTGGTCGCCCGGCTGCGCGGTGACCAGGCGGACGGCGGGGTCGGCCGGGATCAGCCCCTCACCCGCCGCCCACGCGAAGAAGGCACGGACCGCGGCCCCCCGACGCGCGATCGTCGCGCGCGCCAGGCCGCCGCTCACCATGGCGGCGAGCCAGGCGCGCAGCAGGGCCAGGTCGACGTCCTGCCACGCCACGCCGCGTCGCCGCGCGAAGGCCAGCACGTGCTGCAGGTCGCCCCGGTAGGCCCGCACGGTGTGCGGCGACATGCCCCGTGCCACCGCGAGGTGCTGCGCGAACGCGTCGACGACCGCATCGGTCGACGCGGTCCGCACGTCGTCGGTCGGGGGCATGGCCCTACGGTGGCGTGTTCTGCGAGCGCTCACAAGGCGGTCCGGTCACAGTTCACCCGCCCTGTGCCGGAAGATCCCAATCCTCCGTCCGGATCGCCCCGGTCCGTCCCGGTCCAGGACGATCCGCCCGCCGCCACCCACCCGTGACCTCGGTCGCCAGACCCGCCAGCTCCAGGGCACCCAGGGCGCCGGCGACCTCGGGGCCGGACAGCCCCGCGACCCGGGCGAGCGCGTCGAGCCGCGCCCCCTGCCGCACCGGCAGCGCGTCCAGCGTGCGCCGGGCCGCGTCGTCGAGACCGCCGAGGTCGAGTCTGGCGTGCCGGTCCCGCGCGGCCCCCGGTCGCGCGTCGCTCCGACCGCCGGGAGGCGCGCCCGCTCGCGCGGCGTCGAGGCCTCCGGCGAGCTCGAGGACCTCCGCGGCGTCCGTCACGCACACGGCGAGCCCGTCGCGCAGGAGCCGGTGGCAACCGGCGGACGCCGCTGACGTCACCGGCCCGGGCACGGCACCCACGGGTCGCAGCAGGCCCGCCGCGTGGCCGGCCGTGCTGAGCGCGCCGGACCGCCACGCCGCCTCGAGGACGACGGTGGCGCGCGCGGCGCCGGCGATGAGGCGGTTGCGCAGGAGGAACCGCGAGCGGCTCGGCACCGAGCCGGGCGGCACCTCGCTGACGACCGCGCCGCCGCCGTCGGCCATGGCCGCGAGGAGGCGGGCGTTGCCGGCCGGGTACGGGCGGTCCACGCCGCCCGCGAGGAAGGCGACGGTCGGCGCCGCGCTCGCGAGGGCGACCCGGTGGGCCACCGCGTCGATGCCGTACGCGCCGCCGGAGACCACCGTCCAGCCGGCGTCCGCGACGCCCGAGGCCACCTGGGCGGTGACGTGCTCGCCGTAGGCCGTGCACGCGCGGGCGCCGATGAGCGCCACGGACCGTGCGCACAGCCGGGCCAGGTCGCTCGTCCCGCGCACCCACAGGCACGCGGGCGCCGCGGCACCGAGGTCGTCGAGGCCGCTCGGCCAGCCGGCGGCGCCGGGCACCAGCACCGTGACGCCGAGGCGCTGCGCGTGGCGCAGGTCGCGCTCGACGTCCAGCCCGTCGAGCCGTCCGGCCCACCGCAGCG
>NZ_JACEXH010000253.1:0-3275 GCF_014525465.1 Actinotalea sp. JY-7885
GCGCGCGCGCGACGCCGGCTGAGGCCCGGCGGGGCCGGTCGCCGGCCCCGCCCGCCGCGCGTCCGGCCGAGCCCGCTCAGCCGCTGACGCGCGGCAGCACCGCCGTGTCGACGCCGAGGACCGCCTTCTCGTCGGGACGGTGCTGGAGCACGTGCTCCACGTAGCTGCGCACGGCCTCGGCCATGGGGACGTCGCGCTGCTGCTCGCGCGAGACGAACCACCGGTGGTCGAGCATCTCGTGGAACATCTGGGCGGGCTCGAGCTTGCCGCGCAGCTCGCGCGGGACGGCGCGTACGGCCGGCTCGAAGACGGTCGTGAGCCAGTCGTGCGCCGCGAACTCCTCGTCCTCGCCCTGGCGGTCGGCGGCGGCACGGTAGGCGTCGAGGTCGTTGAGCAGGCGGCGGGCCTGGTTCTCCTCGACGTCGAGGCCGGTCAGGCGCATCAGGCGGCGGCTGTGGTGGCCGGCGTCGACGACCTTGGGCCGGATGTTCACGGTGGTGCCGTCGACGTCGGTCGTGATGTCGAGCTCGCCGACGTCGAAGCCGAGCGCGTTGAGCTGCTCGATGCGCGCCGCGACCCGCCAGCGCTCGCCCGTGCCGAACGACTCCGCCTCCGTGAGCGCGTTCCACAGCTCCTCGTACCGCTCGACCAGGCGGGCGCCGACGGCGACCGTGTCGACGCCGGACTCGAGCAGCTCGCCGGCCTCGAGGTCCATGAGCTCGCCGATGATGTTCACGCGGGCGACCTCGAGGTCGTACGCGCGCTGGCCGTTGCTCAACCGCTCGTGCAGGTCGCCGGTCTCGGCGTCCACGAGGTAGGCCGCGAAGGTCTCGGCGTCACGCCGGAACAGCGTGTTCGACAGCGACACGTCGCCCCAGTAGAAGCCCGTCAGGTGCAGCCGGACCAGGAGCACGGCGAGCGCGTCGATGAGGCGCGTCGTCGTGTCCGGCTGGAGCACCTGGCTGAACAGGGCGCGGTACGGCAGCGAGAACTGCAGGTGCTTGGTGATGAGGACGGCCTCGAGCCGCTCGCCGTCGGGGGAGCGCCGACCGGTGATGACGCCCACGGGCTCGACGCTCGGCACGTCGAGGCGGCGCAGCGCGCGCAGCAGCTCGTACTCGCGGTAGGCGACCGTCTCGCCGATCTCCTTGACCGCGATGACGCGCCCCGACAGCTTGACGAAGCGGACCACGTGCCGCGAGATGCCTCGCGGGAGCGCCGCGAGGACCTCCGCCGGCCACTCCTCGAGCGGGACCTCCCACGGCAGGTCGAGCAGCGCGGGGTCGGGGGACGCCGCGGTGATCTGCAGCGAGTGGGGCATCGGATCCTCCGAACGCGAAGGGCGGGACGGCTGCTCGCCGTCCCGCCCTCCGGGTGATGGTGCGGGTGCTGCTCAGATGGTGATGCGGGCGCCGCTCGCGGACGAGAAGGCGTGGGTCTCACCCGGGCGGATGGCCACCCAGAGCGTGTCGCCCTTCATGGGCACCTGGCGCGGGTCTACGCGCACGATGACCTGCGCTTCACCGGCACCCGAGTGGATCTCCTTGGCGGCCGCGCCGGCGCCGGCGAGCTCGCCGTAGACGAACGCGTCGGAGCCGAGCTCCTCGACCAGGACGACCTTGATCGGGATCGCGCCCTCGTTGGCCTGCGTGACGATGTCGAGCGACTCGGGACGGAAGCCGAGCGTGACGTGCCCCTTGTCCTCGGGCTTGATCGCGCTGATGATGCTGCGCTCGAGCGGGATGCGCGTCTGGCCCAGCTGCGCGGCGCCGTCGGACACCTGGAACGAGCCGATGTTCATCGCGGGCGAGCCGATGAAGCCGGCGACGAAGACGTTCGCCGGGGTGTCGTACATGTCGCGCGGCGTGCCGACCTGCTGCAGGACGCCGTCCTTGAGGACCGCGATGCGGTCACCCATGGTCAGGGCCTCGGTCTGGTCGTGCGTGACGTAGACCGTGGTGACGCCCAGGCGGCGCTGGAGCGAGGCGATCTGCGTACGCGTCTGCACGCGGAGCTTGGCGTCGAGGTTCGACAGCGGCTCGTCCATGAGGAACACCTGCGGCTGGCGCACGATGGCGCGGCCCATGGCCACACGCTGACGCTGACCGCCGGAGAGCGCCTTCGGCTTGCGGTCGAGGTACTCGGTGAGGTCGAGGATCTTGGCGGCCTCCTCGACGCGCTTGCGGATGTCGGCCTTGGGGGTGCCGGCGATCTTCAGCGCGAAGCCCATGTTGTCCGCGACGGACATGTGGGGGTAGAGGGCGTAGTTCTGGAACACCATCGCGATGTCGCGGTCCTTCGGCTGGACGTCCGTGACGTCGCGGTCGCCGATGAGGATGCGGCCGGAGTTGACGTCCTCCAGGCCGGCGAGCATGCGCAGCGAGGTCGACTTGCCGCAGCCCGAGGGGCCGACGAGGACGAGGAACTCGCCGTCCTCGATGTGCAGGTCGAGCGCGTCGACCGCGGGGCGCTCGGTGCCGGGGTAGACCCGGGATGCCTTGTCGTACGTGACCGTGGCCATGTTCGATCCCTCCACCGGCAGGTACGTGCCGGACGATCCGTCGTGATGGGAGTGTCAGGTGTCGACCTCGACACCGGCACGTGGACGTGGACCGTGTGGTCCGTGTCACGCGTGCGACGGGCTCATCCTGCCACACGGCGAGCGGGACCCGCGACGAGCCCGGGCGGCTCTCCGGCGGTCCTCAGGCGGCTGCGGCGGCGTCGGCGAGGCGCGTCAGGAGGTCGGCGACGGCCTCGGGGTCGCGGACCCGGAAGCGGGCCGCGGTGGCGCCCTCGCCGACCTTGACGGTCACGTCGTCCTCGCGGAGCGTGACGAACGCGCGCTCGTCCGTGACGTCGTCGCCCGCGTACAGGACGACCGACGCGCCGGTCTCCTCGCGCAGCGTCGCGAGCGCGTCGCCCTTGGTCACGCGCAGCACCGCGAGCTCGACGACGTCCTTGCCCCGCATGGCGTCCACGGCGTCGCCGCCCAGCGCGAGCGCGAGGTCGGTCAGGTGCGCGGCGTCCTGCGGCGTCGCGGTGCGCGTGTGCAGCACGACCGAGGCGGGCTTGTGCTCGACCCGCGCCGTCGTGCCGCGGGTGAGGGCCGTCAGGCGTTCCGCCAGGTCGGCGAGCCGCGTGGCGGCGGCGGGCTCGAGCTCGAGCTCGACGCGCTCGAGCCCGCCGCGGGTCCAGCGCCCGCGCTCGGCGCCGTGGCTGCCGGTGAGCCACGTGCCCTCGGGCACCCGCGCGAGCGCGGCGAGGTCGGCGACGGC
>NZ_JACEXH010000254.1:0-3270 GCF_014525465.1 Actinotalea sp. JY-7885
GGTGCTGCGGGAGGCCGCCCGCGTGCTGCGCGACGCGGGCAGGCTCGTGGCGACCCACTGGCCCGCGCTGACGCTCCTCGCCGTCGTCGCCTACGTCTCCCGCACCCTGCTGCTCGACCTGGCCGTCGTCACGACGCGCACGTCGGCGGTGCTGAGCAACCTCGTGCAGGCCGTCATCCCGTTCGTCCAGCTGCTGTGCGTCGTCGCGATGTTCCTGGTGCTCCGCAGCCGGAACGCGCCGGACGCCGGGAGCCCGCTCGAGACCGCCGCGGCGCCGGCGGGGGGCCGGCTCGCCGCCGTGCGCCGCCGGGCCCGCGCCGCATCCACGCTCGTCATCGCCGCGGCCGCCGTGCTCATCCCGTTCCTGCTGATCTACGAGCACGACGGCGCGCTCGTGGACGACTCCTACGCGCTCGGGTACGCGGTCGCGGGTGACGTCTCGTGGTCAGGCGGTGACATCTACGACCGCCTGGCCCAGGCCACGTCGGTCGCCGTCCTCGGCACCGTCCTGGGCGCGTTGGCCGTGCGCCGGGTGCTGACGATGCTGGTCCGTCGCACGCCCGCCGCGCGCGCCGGGCGCCGCGCCTGGCTGCAGCTCGGTGCCGGCTACTGCGAGGCGGTCTGGATCGTGCTCGGGGCCGTCGTGGTGCGTGAGTCGCTCGGCACGGCGTCCGTGTGGTGGCGCACGCGTGTCGCGGGCGTGGCCCTGGAGGAGTGGTGGTCCGGCGTCGCCCTGCGCACCCCGCACCTGGCGGCGTGGGTCGAGAGCGCCCTCGCGGGCGGGGAGCTCCTCCTCGCGGCGGCGATCACGGCGATCGTGGTGCCCCTCGCCTGGCTGAACCTCGCTGCGGTCGTCTACGGCGTCGAGGCGACCAAGGTGATGCACACGCGCGACCTGGCCGCGGGCCGCATCGGCGCGGTCGTCGCCCGCGTGGGCGACCACCGCACCCAGCGCGCGCTGACGCTGCTCACCAACCCCGAGCGCCGCTTCGGCGCGGTGATCGGGGCGGCCGGGCTGATCGCCCGCGCGGGGTGGCGGCCCGTCCTGGTCGTGTGCGCCGCCTTCCTCCTCACGGACAACGTCGACCTCCTCCTGTGGGAGGGGATGCGTGCCGTGATCGGGCCCCAGACGTACCTCGGCTGGGACGCGCTCGACGACTTCGTGGACGGCGCGGGGGTCATCGCGGCGCGCGTCCTGACGCTCGCGCTCGTGGCGTCGGCCGCCAACGCCGTCCTCGTGCGCCTCGGTCTGCCCGACACGCTGCGCCTGCGCCGCCGCTGAGGCGCTCGGACGCGCCGCGGGCGCTGCGGCGAGGAGCGGCCCTCAGTCCTCGTCGGGCACGGGCAGCGCCGCGTACGCCGGCCCGAAGCCGCCGTCCCGGCTGGTGGTGAAGACGCGGACCTCGACCGGCCGGGCCTGGGTCGGGAGCAGCACGTACGCCTCGTTGACGTACTGCCCGGGTCGCGGCGCCTGCTCTTCCTCGTCCTCCCCCGGCACAGCGACGATCTCCTCGGTGACCCCGCCGCCGCAGTCGAGGGTCGTCGAGTACGTCCCCGGGACGGCGGCGGGCCCCTCGGGCGCGGAGAACGAGCGGCCGCGCTCGTCGACCACCCGGAAGTCGCAGTACCGCGGCTCGGTCAGGTCCGAGCGCGCCTCGACCCCCACGCGCCACAGGGCGTAGCCGGGCGGCGGCGACCACGGCCCGTCGAAATCGGTCGTGAGCACCCGCACCCGCTCCACCTCGGTGAGCCGCAGCACGACGTCGGGCATCCGGGCCCAGCCGTCCGCGCCGGCCCGGACCGGGACGTGGTTCTCGACGAGCCACCACCCCGCGCGCGCGTCCGACGACGCCGTCCAGGTGAAGGCGGCGAGCGCCGGCACGAGCAGCGCCAGCGGCACGGCGTGCCGTCGCAGCCGGCCCCGGCCGGCGCTGCGGCGGCCCGATGCGGCGCTCATCCGAAGGGCTCCACGAGCGCCGCCGCGTCCGGGACGAGCGGCTCGTCCGAGACCGGCCCGACGTGCGTCGCGACGTGGGCTTCGGCGCCGAGCTGGTACGGGAAGCGATCGGCCACGACGACGGTCACGGGGCCGACGGCGTCGGCCGGGATCTCGAAGACGACCTCCCACCGGTGCTGCGAGCCCGGCTGCGCGCGGCCGGGATAGCTCGCGCGAGCGCGGTTGGTCGGCTCGAACGTGCGGTCCGAGGCGTCGACGAGCTGGACGCGCGGCACGGGGCCCGGCTGGTCCCCCCCGGCGACGGCGAGGTCGACGGCCACCCAGACGCCGTCCGTCGGTGGCGGCGGGGGCGGGTCCCCGAACATCGTGCTCTCGCTGACGTCGAGCGTGCGTGACGCCCGGACCCCGTGCACGACCACGCTCCCGGGCCACACGTCCAGGCGCTCCCCCGGCTCCCCGTACGCCACGAACGAGCGGACCGACGCCCCGTAGCGTTGGACGTGGTTGACGGCCAGGCCGCCGGCGAGGACGACGGCGACGACCACCGCGTGCACGACCGCCTCGCGGCCACGCCGCGCGCTCACGGCGCGTCCTCGCGCAGGTGCGCGAGCACCGCGTCCGGCAGCTGCGGCGCGCGAGGCACCTCGAGCCGCGCGACCGGGGCCGGCGGGGACCAGGAGGGACCGTGCTCCAAGCGGCTGAAGTACTGCTCCGACCCCAGCACCGCGACGTCCAGCGGCTCGGGGACCTGCGCCGACCCCAGCGGCCAGGCGAGCAGGATCTCCTGCGGCAGGCCGGGGTGCAGGTACGGCCGGTTGCTGCCGTCGGCGGACAGGACCCACACCGGGTACTGGTGGTAGCCGCTGTCCTCGGGCTCGAGCGCCAGCTCCACGTCGTCCGGGAGGCCGATGAGGTCGGGCAGCATCTGGACGGTCTCGTCGTCGAGGACCTCGACCACCGCGCGCACGACCAGCCACGCCTCGCCGCCCACGTACTCGAGGTCCGAGGTGAGGATGTCCGACGCGACCGTGTGGTCGATGACCGTCGCCCGGATCCGCCCCAGGTCGACCGGCTCCCCCGCCACGACACGCTCCTCCTCCAGGTCCGCGGCGCGCAGACCGCCGCCGGCCGCGAGCGCGCCGACGCCGACCAGCAGCACCGCGAGCACCGCGACCGAGGTCTTGCCCCACCAGGAGCCAAGCGCCCGGCGCGCGGCGGCCGCCAGCGGCCGGTCGAGCAGGCGCACGGGACCTCCTGGGGGCGGTGGCGCGCGGGGGGCGCCGACGCAGGGCAGGCTAGCGGGTGGCGCGCCC
>NZ_JACEXH010000255.1:0-3201 GCF_014525465.1 Actinotalea sp. JY-7885
ACGGCCCGCTGAGGCCGGTCGCGCGGGCCGCCCGGCCCGCGCGGTGCACGACCCCACGACAGCCGGAGCCTCCGGCGGGACCTTCACCGAACAAGGAGACAGACCATGAGCAACGTCCTCGGCATGGACATCACCGCCGCCCGCGACCTCGTCCGGATCATGAACGTCGACGCGGACAGCATCACGCAGATCACGGCGCGCCTGACGCAGCAGCTCGAGGCGACGCCCTGGTACGGCCCGGACGCGCAGCGCTTCACGAGTGACTGGCAGGGCCAGTACGTGCCCGCGCTCCAGCGCGTGGTCCAGGCCCTGCAGGAGAACGCGGCGACGCTCTCCGCCCAGGCCGACGACCAGGAGCGCGCCTCCAGCTGACGCCCGCGCCGAGGCCGCCGGTCCGTCCGGCGGCCTCGGCACACCGCGTCCCGTCGAGCACCACGCACCAGCCCCAGCACCACGCACCAGCACCACGCACCAGCCCCAGCACCCGAGCGGAGCACCTCATGTGGCGGATCAGCGTCCGGCCCTCGCGCGAGAGCGGCCTGCGGCCCGTCGACGTCGTCGTCGACGCGCGGCCCGACGCGCGCGTGGCCGACCTCGCCGCGGCGCTCGGCGAGCACCTCGCGGGTCCGACGTCGGGGACGCTCCTCGCCCCCGTGACGGACGGCGCCCCGTGGGGTGCCGACCTGCTGCTGACGGAGAGCGACCTGCGCACCGGCGACATGGTCGAGGTCGCCGTCGTCACGCGCGAGTGGCTCACGCGCCCCGCCCACCGGCGCCGGGCGCGCGCGGTCGCCCGGGTCGTCGCGGGTCCGGACGCGGGCCGGCAGGTGCGCGTCGAGGGGGACGCCCTGACCATCGGACGGGCGCCGACCTGCACGCTCGTCCTCACGGACCCCGCCGTCTCGCGCGTGCACGCCCGGGTGCTGCTCGTCGGACGCCCGGTGGTCGTCGACGAGGGCTCGGCCCACGGCACCCGGGTGGGCGACGTCGAGGTCTCCCGCCCTCAGCCGGCGGCGTGGGGGGAGCGGATCGTGCTCGGCGAGAGCGTGGTCGTCCTCGAGCCCGCCGACTCGTCGGCGCCCGGTGGCCCGGCCGTGTCGGTCCTGCGCCCGCCGCGCTTCGGCGAGCCGCTGGTCGCGGACGAGGTCGAGGTCCCCGCACCACCGGCGGCGCCCGAGCCGCAGCCGCTGCCGTGGCCGATGATGCTCATGCCCGTCCTGCTCGGCGGCGGGATGTTCGCGATGTCGCGGAGCCCGTTCTCGCTCCTGTTCATGATCGGGTTCCCGGTCATGATGCTCGCCACCCACCTGGTCCAGCGGCGACGGCAGAGGGCCGACCACGCCGCGGAGCTGCGCGTGTGGCGCACGGAGGTCGACGAGGTGCTCGTCGCGCTCGACGCTGCGGCCGAGCTCCAGCGCAGCCACGCGGACGAGGACGAGCCGCGCCTGGACGTCCTGCGCGCCCGCGTCCGGGAGCGGCACCCGAGCCTGTGGGCGCGCCAGGTGGACGACCCCGACTTCCTGCGCGTCGGGGGCGGCCGGGGCCCGCGGCCCGCGGTGGTCACCGCGAGCGTCGCCCGCGGCGGCGACCGCACGCAGCGCGAGCTCGCGCTGCGCGAGGTGGGCGGGCGCGCGACGCTCGCGGACCTCCCGGTGCCCGTGCCCCTGGGGGACCACGGCCTCGTGGCCGTCACGGGCCCGCGGGACGACGTCGACGCCACCGTGCGCGCCCTGGTCCTGCGGCTCGCGGCCCAGCACTCGCCGACGGACCTCACCTTCGCCGCTGTGCTCGGCGTCGACCGCACGCACGTGGAGACGTGGCTGCGCTGGCTGCCCCACACCGGACGGCGCGCGGGCGGCGCGGAGCCGGTGGCCGTGGGCGCCGGCCCGGGCCAGCACCTGCTCGACCTGCTGGTCTCGGAGGAGCGGGGACGCGCCCGCACCGTCTGCCTCGTCGACGACGCGGCGGGCGTCCCGCGTCGCGTGCTCGAGGCCGCCGCGGCGCAGGGCACCGAGCGTGGCCTGCACCTCGTCTGGCTCGGCCCCGACCCCGCGACGGTGCCGGCGGCGACGGGCGTGGTCCTCGACCTGGCGGCCGGGCGCCTCCTGCGCCGCGACCGCGGGGGCGTCGAGGAGGTCCGGCAGGCCGATGCGCTGCCCCTGGTCGACGCGTGGCGCACGGCCCGGACCATGACGGCGTACCAGGACGACGCCGCCGTCGTGCCGGCGGACAGCGCGGTCCCGGAGCAGGTCCGGCTGCCCGACCTCGGTGCCGACCTGGCCGACCCCGACGACGTCGGCGCGGTGCTGGACCGCTGGGCCGCCGCGCGCGGCCTGCGCGCGCAGATCGGGGCCGGCGCCGACGGCGTCGTGACGATCGACCTGCGTGAGGACGGGCCGCACGGGCTCGTCGCGGGGACCACCGGCTCGGGCAAGAGCGAGCTGCTGCAGACGCTGCTGTGCTCGCTCGCGCTCAACAACCCGCCGAGCCGGATGACCTTCCTCCTCGTCGACTACAAGGGCGGCGCCGCGTTCCGGGAGTGCGCGGACCTGCCGCACACCGTCGGCTACATCACCGACCTCACGCCCGCGCTCGTGCAGCGCGCGCTCGTCTCGCTCCAGGCGGAGCTCACGACGCGCGAGCACCTGCTGGCCGCCTACGGGGCCAAGGACCTGCTGGCCATGGAGCGGGACCACCCCGAGGCCGCGCCGCCGAGCATGCTCATCTGCGTCGACGAGTTCGCCGCCCTCCTGGCCGAGGTGCCCGAGTTCGTCGATGGGATGGTCAGCATCGCGCAGCGGGGGCGCTCGCTCGGGATGCACCTGCTGCTCGCGACGCAGCGCCCCGCGGGCGTCGTGACGCCGCAGATCAAGGCGAACACCGACCTGCGGATCGCGCTGCGGATGGCGTCGCCCGAGGACTCGACCGACGTCATCGACACCGCTGACGCCGTGCGCCTGTCCCGGCGCACGCCCGGGCGTGCGTGGCTGCGCCGCACGGGCCACGGCACGCGCGAGCTCGTCCAGGTCGCCTGGGTCGGGGCGCACGAGCCGGTGCGCGACGCCGCCGCGCGCGTGGACGTGCGTCCGTTCGCGGCGCGGGACCTGGGGCCCTTCGACGCGCACGACGACGGCCGCGCCCCGGGTGCGCCCGCGCGCGTCCACGCCGAGGCCGACCTCGGGCGCCTCGTGCGCAGATCGG
>NZ_JACEXH010000256.1:0-3199 GCF_014525465.1 Actinotalea sp. JY-7885
GGGGCGAGGGCGCCCCGGTCGACGCCGAGGGCGCGCCGCGCGAGCAGCACGACCCCCAGGCCGGCCAGCGCGACCAGCGCGCCGAGTCCCCGCGCGGCGACCAGCGGACCGAGCAGCGTGACCAGCAGCGCGGCGACCAGCAGCGCGGTGACCAGCAGCGCACGGAACCGCAGCGCCAGCAGCGCCAGGCACCCGCCCAGGGCCGCCCCGAGGTGTTCGAGGACGACGAGCCCGGCGGCCGGCGTCGTCGGGGTCGCTACCGCGACCGGGACCGCACCACCAAGCGGCGCCCGGGCCGGGGCGGCGGCGAGCTCGCGGGCTACGACGAGGTCGAGGTCAGCGACGACGACGTGCTGCTGCCCGTCGCGGGCATCCTCGACATCAAGGACAACTACGCCTTCGTGCGGACCTCCGGCTACCTGCCGGGCGACAACGACGTCTACGTCTCCACCAACCAGGTGAAGAAGTACGGCATGCGCAAGGGCGACGCGATCGTCGGCGCCGTGCGCCAGCCGCGCGACGGCGAGCCGCTCCCGCAGGGCCGCAACTCCAAGGTCAACGCGCTCGTCCGGCTCGACTCGATCAACGGCATGTCGCCCGAGGAGTCGCGCGCCCGGCCCGACTTCGGCAAGCTCACGCCGCTGTACCCGCAGGAGCGCCTGCGCCTGGAGACCGCGCCGAACCTCCTGACGACCCGCGTCATCGACCTGGTCGCGCCCATCGGCAAGGGGCAGCGCGGCCTGATCGTCTCGCCGCCCAAGGCGGGCAAGACGCTGGTGCTGCAGGCGATCGCCAACGCGATCACCACGAACAACCCCGAGGTCCACCTCATGGTCGTGCTCGTCGACGAGCGCCCCGAGGAGGTCACGGACATGCAGCGCACGGTCAAGGGAGAGGTCATCGCCTCGACCTTCGACCGGCCGGCCGACGACCACACCACCGTCGCGGAGCTCGCGATCGAGCGCGCCAAGCGGCTCGTCGAGCTGGGGCAGGACGTCGTCGTGCTCCTCGACTCGATCACCCGCCTGGGCCGTGCGTACAACATCGCCGCACCGGCGTCCGGCCGGATCCTGTCCGGCGGCGTCGACTCGAGCGCGCTGTACCCGCCGAAGCGGTTCTTCGGCGCGGCCCGCAACATCGAGAACGGCGGCTCGCTGACGATCCTGGCCACGGCGCTCGTCGAGACCGGGTCCAAGGCCGACGAGGTCATCTTCGAGGAGTTCAAGGGCACCGGGAACATGGAGCTCAAGCTCTCCCGGGCGCTCGCGGACAAGCGGATCTTCCCGGCCGTGGACGTGGACGCCTCGGGCACGCGCCGCGAGGAGATCCTCATCCCGGCCGACGAGCTGAAGATCAGCTGGAAGCTGCGGCGCGTGATGAGCGCGCTCGACCAGCAGCAGGCGATCGAGCTGCTGCTCGGCAAGCTGCGCGAGACGCACAGCAACGTGGAGTTCCTGCTCCAGGTCCAGAAGACCACGCCCAGCGCCCCGGGCCACCGGGACGAGTGAGGTGGCCCGGCGCCGGGGAGGGAAGATTCGGACCGTCCCCGGCGTTCTGGCAGACTGTTCCACCGGTTCCGGTTCACGTGCGCGGTCCCGCGCACGACCCGGCGGCCATCTGATGAGGAGAAGCCCGTGAAGAAGGACATCCACCCGGAGTACGTCACCACCTCGGTGACCTGCACCTGCGGCAACACGTTCACGACGCGCAGCACGGCGAAGGCCGGCGAGATCCACGCCGACGTCTGCAGCGCGTGCCACCCGTTCTACACGGGCAAGCAGAAGATCCTCGACACCGGTGGCCGCGTGGCCCGGTTCGAGGCGCGGTACGGCAAGAAGGCCGACGCCGCCAAGTAGCACCCTCGACGCCGGCGGACCCCCGCCCGGACGCGCCCTCCATGGCACGCCGGACGCGGTGGGACCGCCGGCGTCGTCGTGCCCGCCCTGCCACCCACCCACCGTCCGGAGCCGACGATGAGCGAGACCACCGACGCCGTCGCCCCGCTGCTCGCCGAGCACGCCCAGATCGAGGCGCAGCTCGCCGACCCCTCGGTCCACGCCGACGCCGGCCGGGCCCGGTCGCTCGGCCGCCGCTACGCCGAGCTGGGCCGCGTCGTCGCGGCCTACCGCGCGTGGGAGCAGGCCGACGGCGACGCCGCGGCCGCCGCCGAGCTCGCGCCGGACGACGACGCCTTCGCGGCGGAGCTGCCGGCGCTGCGCGAGGTGGCCGACGAGGCCGCCGCCGTGCTGCGGCGGGTGCTCGTCCCGCGCGACCCCGACGACGCGCGCGACGTGATCCTCGAGATCAAGGCGGGGGAGGGCGGCGAGGAGTCGGCGCTCTTCGCCGGCGACCTGCTGCGCATGTACGTGCGGTACGCCGAGCGGCGCGGCTGGGCCACGCAGGTGCTCGACGCGACGCAGTCCGACCTCGGCGGCTACAAGGACGTGACGCTCGCGGTCAAGGCGCGCGGCACCGTGGCGCCCCAGGACGGCGTGTGGGCCCACCTGAAGTACGAGGGCGGCGTCCACCGGGTGCAGCGCGTGCCGGTCACCGAGTCGCAGGGCCGCATCCACACCTCCGCCGCGGGCGTCGTCGCCCTGCCCGAGGTCGAGGACGCCGGCGAGGTCGCGATCGACCCGAACGACCTGCGGATCGACGTCTACCGCTCGTCGGGCCCCGGCGGGCAGTCGGTCAACACCACCGACTCGGCCGTGCGCATCACGCACCTGCCCACCGGCCTGGTCGTCTCGTGCCAGAACGAGAAGTCCCAGCTCCAGAACAAGGAGCAGGCGCTGCGCATCCTGCGCGCGCGCCTGCTCGCGGCGCGGCAGGAGGAGGCGGCCGCGGCCGCGTCCCAGGCCCGGCGCTCCCAGGTCCGCACGGTCGACCGCTCCGAGCGGATCCGGACGTACAACTTCCCGGAGAACCGGATCGCCGACCACCGCACCGGCTACAAGGCGTACAACCTCGACCAGGTGCTCGACGGCGACCTCGACCCGGTCGTGCGCTCGGCGATCGAGGCCGACGAGGCAGCCCGGCTGGCGGCGGCGGGCGGCCAGGCGTGAGCGGCTCGGTCGACGTCCCGGCCGCCGTGCCGCTCGCGGACGCCCTGCGCCGCGGGGAGCGCGTGCTGCGCGACGCCGGCATCGCCTCGGCGCGCACGGACGTCGAGCTCCTCGCCGCCCACCTGCTCGGCACC
>NZ_JACEXH010000257.1:0-3199 GCF_014525465.1 Actinotalea sp. JY-7885
CCCACCGCGGCCCCCCCGAGCATGGCCCCGCCCGGCGCGGCACCCGGACCCGGCGGCGTCGTCGCGGCGCCGCGGCGCGCGCACGGCGTCGGCACCGCGATCGCGCTCGGCGTGCTCGGGGTGCTGGTCCTGGTGGCGATCGCGGTGATCGGGCTCCAGGTCGGCCTCCGCGCCGTGCCCGCGGCCGCCGTCCTCGCGTTCATCCCGCTCGCGCTGGTCATGCTGGCGATCAAGTGGGTGGACCGCTGGGAGCCGGAGCCCTGGCAGGCGCTCGCCGTGGCCTTCGGCTGGGGCGCCTCGGTCTCGGTGCTCGTCGCCCTGGTGCTCAACACCGGCGCGATGCTGGCGCTGGTCGCCTCGGGCAGCTCGATGCTCCAGGCGGACATCCTCGGCGCCGCCGTCGTGGCGCCCGTGGTCGAGGAGGGCATCAAGGCCCTCGGTGTCCTGATCATCTTCCTGGTCTGGCGGCGCTCGTTCGACGGCCCGGTCGACGGTCTCGTCTACGCGGCGACGGTGGCGGCCGGCTTCGCGTTCGTCGAGAACATCCTGTACTTCGGCAGCACCGTGGCCGCGACACAGGGCGTGCCCGGTGGAGGCGCCGCGGTCGTGACCATCTTCCTCATGCGGGGGATCATGTCCCCCTTCGCGCACGTGCTCTTCACGGCGTGCGTCGGGCTCGCGCTGGGCATCGCGGCCGAGCGGACGTCACGCTGGGCGTGGGTCGGCGCGCTCCCGGTCGGCCTCCTGCTGGCGACCGTGCTGCACGGGCTCTGGAACGGCAGCGCCATGATGGGCGACGGCACCGGCTTCATCACCATGTACGTCGTGTTCCAGGTGCCGCTCTTCCTCGGCACGGTCGGCCTGGTGGTCTGGCTCCGTCGGCGGGAGGCGCGCGTGGTGCGCGAGCGCCTGGGCGAGTACGCCGCGACGTGGTGGTACGCGCCCGCCGAGGTGACCATGCTCGCGTCGCTCGGCGAGCGGCGCCGCGCCCAGGCCTGGGCCGCCGGGCGGGGCGGTCCCGAGGGCAAGGCCGCGATGGCCCACTTCCAGAAGGTCTCCACGCGGCTGGCCTACCTGCGCCACCGGGCGCAGACCGACCGCGCCGACCTGCGCGCGGCGCAGGACGAGAACGCGGCGCTGGGCGAGCTCGTCGTGGCCCGCCAGCGCCTCCAGCGCGCCCTGTCGGTCTAGGATCGGGGAGCCGCGCCGAGGGCGACGCGGCTCCCCAGCACCGCGCCGTAGCCGTGGCGACCGCCCATGGTCCTTCCACCGAGCCGCGAGGACGTCCGACGTGAGCACCGAGAACGCGCAGAACATCATCGGCACCGCCAAGGTCAAGCGGGGCATGGCGGAGATGCTCAAGGGTGGCGTGATCATGGACGTGGTCACGGCCGAGCAGGCGAGGATCGCGGAGGACGCGGGTGCCGTGGCCGTCATGGCGCTCGAGCGCGTCCCGGCCGACATCCGCGCGCAGGGCGGTGTCGCCCGCATGAGCGACCCCGACCTGGTCGACGGCATCATCGAGGCCGTCTCGATCCCGGTGATGGCGAAGGCCCGCATCGGGCACTTCGTCGAGGCGCAGGTGCTCCAGTCCCTCGGCGTCGACTACGTCGACGAGTCCGAGGTGCTCACGCCGGCGGACTACGAGCACCACATCGACAAGTGGGCCTTCACGGTCCCCTTCGTCTGCGGTGCGACGAACCTCGGTGAGGCCCTGCGCCGCATCACCGAGGGCGCGGCCATGATCCGGTCGAAGGGCGAGGCGGGCACGGGCGACGTGTCCAACGCGACGACCCACATGCGCACGCTGCGCGACCAGATCCGCCGCCTGACCTCGCTGCCGCAGGACGAGCTCTTCGTGGCCGCGAAGGAGCTCCAGGCGCCGTACGACCTGGTCGTCGAGGTGGCCCGCACCGGGAAGCTCCCCGTCGTCCTGTTCACCGCCGGCGGCATCGCGACCCCCGCGGACGCGGCGATGATGATGCAGCTGGGCGCCGAGGGCGTGTTCGTGGGCTCCGGGATCTTCAAGTCCGGCAACCCCGCCGAGCGCGCCGCCGCGATCGTCAAGGCGACGACGTTCTACGACGACCCCGACGTCATCGCGAAGGTCTCGCGCGGCCTGGGTGAGGCCATGGTCGGCATCAACGTCGAGGACGTCCCGGAGCCGCACCGCCTGGCCGAGCGGGGCTGGTGAGCACGGGAGTCACCCAGCTGGGCCCCGAGTGGGTGCCCGGACCGGATGGCGTGCCCTTCCGGCGCGGTGCCCGCGTGATCCTGCTCGACGCGGCGGACCGCGTGCTCCTGGTGCGGGGGCACGACATGGACGACCCCGCCCGGTCCTGGTGGTTCACCGTCGGCGGCGGGATCGACCCGGGCGAGAGCGCGTCGGACGCGGCCGTGCGTGAGGTGGCCGAGGAGGCGGGGCTGTCGCTCTCCCGGGACGACCTGGTCGGGCCCGTCGCGGTGCGCAGCGCCGACTTCCGGTTCCTGCGGCAGACGGTCCGGCAGTCGGAGGAGTTCTTCGTCGCGCGCGTCGAGGCGCCCGGGGCGCTGAGCACGGACGGGTGGACCGACGTCGAGCGCGCGTTCATGGACGAGGTCCGGTGGTGGGCCCTGGACGAGCTCGAGCGCGTGCGCGAGGAGGTCTTCCCCGCCGAGCTCGTCCCGCTGGTGCGCGGCCTGCTCCACGGGTGGGACGGCGTCGTCCGGACGCTCGGCTAGGGCGCCGGCCGCCGTCGCCCGTCAGCCGTCGGCGTCGTCAGGCGTCGTCGTCCGTCAGGCGGGGCGAGACCGGCGCCGGGGTGCGGGCGCGGCCCGCGCTGAAGACCGCGAGCACGACGTCGGCGCGGCGCACGCCCAGGCGCTTGCGGAGCGCGCCCTGCGCGTGGGGGGAGTCGATCACCTCGGAGTGGGGTGCGACGCTGACGCCCGCGCGGTGGGCGTGCAGCCACAGGCGCTGGAGCACCCGGCCCGCCTCGACGACCTCGGCGGGCGGCAGGCCGAGGCTGCTGTCCATGGCCTCCGTGCGGCTGTGCACGCCGTCGAGGCCCAGCGCGCGGGTGTCGGCCACGAGCGCGAGGTGCCGCGGCCCGTCGTCCGCGTGCCGCCCCACCGGGACCGGCTGGCCGCGGCCGAGGAGCTCGAGGGTGCGCGCGGCACGGCCCGCGACCCCCAGCAGGGGGTCGCGCAGGGCGGCGCG
>NZ_JACEXH010000258.1:0-3199 GCF_014525465.1 Actinotalea sp. JY-7885
GGCGGCGTCGTCGGCCACGGCTCAGCCGTTCGCGCGCGACGCGTTCGCCGCACCGCGGCCGGCGACCGCCTCGGCGTCGTCGCCCGACCCGTCGCGCCCGTCCGCGTCGTCGCTGTCGGCGTCACTGGTGGCGTCACTGGTGGCGTCGTCACCGTCGGCGGCGTCGGCACCACCCGGCGCGTCGTCCGCCGGCGCGGCCGCCGCGGCCTCCGCGTCGAGCGTCGCCTCGAGCGAGGCGTCCAGGACCTCCTCGTCCATCAGCTCGGCCTCGACGACCTCGGCCTCGACCAGCTCGGCGGCGCTGGGCTCCGCGTCGAGCTCGCCGGCGGCCACGGCCACGCCCTGCGCCGCGAACCGGGCCTCGACGTCGTCGGCCTGCTCGAGCAGGACGCGCGAGGGGGCGCGGTCGTGGCCCAGCAGGTTGCGCAGCTCGTCCAGGTAGGAGGTGATCGACTCGCGCTGGCGGTGGAGGTCCTCGACCTGGCGGGCGGCGGACGTGCGCTCGCGCTCGGCCTCGGTCATCGCCTCCGACAGCGTGCGCTCGGCGTGCTCGCGGGCGTCGGCGACGACCCGGTCCGCGTTGCGGCGGGCGTTGGCCAGCAGGTCCTTGGCGTGCGCGTCCGCGTCGCGGCGGATCTTCTCGGCCTGCTCGAGCGCGTGCGCGACCCGCTGCTCCGCCTCGGCCGCGTGGGCCTCGGAGTCGCGGACGAGCGTCTCGGTGGCCTCACGGGCGGCCTCGTGGCGCTCGGCGTCGGCGCGCTCGGCCGCCTCGCGGCGCGTCGCGATGTCGACCTCCGCGTCGGCCAGCAGACGCCGGACCTGCTCGCGGATGGCGTCGGCGTCGGCGGTCGCGGTGGTGGTGAGCTCGGCGGCGGTCCGGCGGGCCTCGGTGAGCAGCCGGTCGACCTCGAGGCGGGTGCGCTCGCGCAGCTCGGTCGCCTCCCGCTCCGTCGCGGCGCGCAGCTCGGTGGTCTCGCGCTCGGTGGTCTCGCGCAGCTCGGTCGTCTCCCGCTCCGCCGTCGCGCGCAGCTGGGTGACCAGCCGCTCGGTGGTCTCGCGCAGCTCGGTGGTCTCGCGCTCGGCCTCGGCGCGCAGCTCGGTCGCGTAGAGCTCGGCCTCCGCGCGCACGGCCGCGACCTCCTCGGCCGCGGCGTTGCGGCGAGCCGTGAGCTCGTCGGCGACGGCCGAGCGCTGCTCCGCGACCTCGCGGTCCGCGGTGGCCCGGACGAAGGCCGCGTACTGGTCGGCCTCGGTGCGCAGCGCGGTGGCCTCGGTCTCGGCACGCTGCAGCACCCCGCGAGCCTCGCGGTCGGTGACGGCGTGCACGTTGTCGGCGTACGCCTGGGCGTCCGCGCGCAGGGCGGCGACGGCGGCCTGCGTGGTGGCCTGGAGCTCGGCCGTCTCCGTCTGGACCTGCGTCCGCAGCGCGGCCGCGTACTGCTCGGCGTCCGCGCGCAGGGCGGCGGTCTCGGCCTCGGTGCGCTGACGCAGCTCCGTCGTGTCGGCGTCGGCGGACGCCCGCAGGTCCTGCGCGTAGCGCTCGGCCTCCTCGCGCTCCCGCGTCGTGTCGGCCTGCGTCGTCGCGCGCAGCTCGGCGGCGGCCTGCTCGGTCGAGACCCGCAGCTCGGTCGTCTCGCGCTCGGCCGTCGCGCGCAGCGTCCCGAGCTCGCGCTCGAGCCCGGTGCGGCGCTCGTTCTCCTCGGTCCGCACGGCGCTGGAGATGCGGGCCGCCTCGCGCTCGGCGGAGCCGACGAGCTCCTCGGCGCGGCGCTGGGCCGCCGCCAGCGTGCTCTGCGCCTCGGCGCTCGCGGTCGTCCGCTCCTCCTCGGCCTCGCGCCGGGCGGTCGCCAGCATCTCGGCGACCTCGTTCTCGGCGCGGGCGCGCAGCTGCCCCGCGGCCAGCTTGGCGCGCGCGAGCGCGTCGGACGCCTCCGCGTTCGCCTGGGCCATGACGTCGGAGGACTGCTCCTCGGCCGAGCGCAGCAGCTGCTCGATCCGCGAGCCGAGACCCGAGTAGGTCGGCCGCTCCGCCTCGCGCAGCTGACGGTGCGCCTCGGACAGCTCGCCGGCGACCTGCATGGCGCGCGAGTCGAGCTGCTCGACCTGCGCCCGCGCCTCGCTGAGCTGCTGCTCGAGCGCCTGCAGGCGCTGCTCGACCTGGACCCGGTCGTAGCCGCGCATGACGACGGGGAAGAGCGAACGCTCGTCGGGCACTGGGACCTCCTGTGCGCACCCGGCGGGTGCGCGTTCTCGTGTGCGACCTCTCACGCGCGACCGTTGCCGGCGCGACGTCCCGGGCGACGCCCGGTGCCCGCTGCCGCGGCTCGGCCGGACGTCGGGGCGTCGGCCGGGCGCCCGTGCGGTGGGCACGGCCAGCGTATCGGTGACACCGTGGGGCACCTAGCCCCGCGGCTCCGTCCCGCCCGGCGCCCCCCGGCGAGGAGGCAGCGGCCGCCTCGCCTATTGTGGATTTGTCACGTCTGAAGGGACGGCCCGTGCTCCAACGTGCTCTCGCGTCGCTGCTCTGCCTGCTCGGGGCGGCGTCGATCGGCCTGGGGATCGCCTCGGCCACCGTCTGGCGACCCTCCGACACCCTCACGGCCACCGCCTCCGCACCCGAGGGGACGACGCTGCTCGTCACCGACCCCGGTGTGCTCGACCTGGCGGCCGACGACGTGAGCGTGCGCGCGTCGGCCAGCGGCGACACACCCGTCGTCCTCGCCGTGGGGCGCAGCGCCGACGTCGACGCCTGGGTGGGGCAGGACGCGTACGTCCGCGTCACCGGCCTCGCGGACCGCGAGACCCTGCGCACGCAGGAGGTCGAGGCCACGACGCCGACGCCGACCCCGGCGCCAGACCCGGCGGAGCCGGTGGACCCCGCCGCACCGGCGGACGCCCCGGCCGAGACGACGCCCGCGCCCGACCCCACGGGCTCGGACCTGTGGCTCTGGGAGGCCGGCGGCACGGGCGAGGCCACGCTCGAGTGGGCAGCGCAGGAGGGCCGCTGGAGCCTCCTGGTGGCGACCACGGGGGAGGACCCCGCACCGCCGACCCTCACGCTGACCTGGCCCCAGGTCGTCACGACCCGCTGGCTCGTGCCGGGCGTCGTCGCGGGTGCCGTGCTGCTGCTCGCGGGGCTCGCGTGGTGGGGCCTCCTGCTGGTGCGCGCCCGCCGCGGCGCCGCGCCCGCCGGGGCGAG
>NZ_JACEXH010000259.1:0-3176 GCF_014525465.1 Actinotalea sp. JY-7885
CCACCGCGGCCCGGAACGCCGCCGTCGCGCGCGTGCCGGCCGACGTCGCGACCGGGCGGGACAGGCGTCGCACGACGGCCCGGCGGCGCGCGTCGGAGAACGACGCCACGCACACGCGGTCGTGCGCGCGCGTGCGCTCGACCGCCTCCGCCAGCGGCGCCACGGCGCCCTCGCTCTTGACGTCGACGTTGACCCGCAGGTCCGGCCACGTCCCCAGCAGGTCCTCGAACCTCGGTACCGGCTCGACACCGCCGATGCGGGCCCGCAGCACCGTCGAGGAGGGCAGCCGGTCGACCCGGCCCGACCCGTCCGTCACCCGGTCGAGCGTCTCGTCGTGGAACGCCACCAGCACGCCGTCGGCCGTGGCGTGGACATCGGTCTCGACGTAGCGGAACCCGAGGTCGACGGCCGCGGCGAACGCCGCCATCGAGTTCTCGAGCCCCGCGGGCGAGAACCCGCGGTGCGCGAGCGGGAGCGGCCCCGGGTGGTCGAGGTAGGGCCGCTCCTGCGCGCGCGTCACGTCCCCGGGCTCAGTACCCGGTGCCGGCGGCCGCGTCGGCGTCGGCGTCCGTCCCCGGGGCGTCCAGGCCGTCGAGCACCGCCGCCGTCCCGGACAGGCCGAGGCGCGTGGCGCCGGCCGCGATCAGCGCGCGGGCCGCCGCGGCCGTGCGGATGCCGCCCGACGCCTTCACGCCGAGGCGACCGCCCACGGTCGCCGCCATGAGCTCGACGGCGTGCACGCTCGCCCCGCCCGCCGGGTGGAAGCCCGTGGAGGTCTTGACGAAGTCGGCGCCCGCCGCCTCGGCCGCGCGGCACGCGGCCACGACGCCGTCGTCCGGCAGCGCGGCCGACTCGATGATGACCTTGAGCACGCGCGGCGCCGGCACGGCCGCACGCACGGCGGCGATGTCGGCCTGCACGCGGTCCCAGTCGCCCGCGAGCGCGGCGCCCAGGTCGATGACCATGTCGACCTCGTCCGCGCCGTCCGCGACGGCCCGGGCGGCCTCGGCCGCCTTGATCTCGCTGTGGTGCTTGCCGGACGGGAACCCGCACACCGTCGCGACGAGGACGCCCGGGGGCGGCTCGAGCGGCAGCATCGAGGGCGACACGCAGACGGCGTACACGCCGAGCCGGTGCGCCTCGCGCAGGAGGGCCTCGACGTCGGCCGGGGTCGCCTCCGGCTTCAGCAGCGTGTGGTCGACCAGCCTGGCGACGGTCTGACGGTCCTGGGCAGTGCTCATGCGCGGTGCCGGCCCTTCCCCGCGGTCCACGCGGGATCGATGACGTCCTCGACGAGCGCCTGCCGCTCGTCGTGGTGGAGGAAGGCGTTCCACGCCGCGGTGAGGGTCGCGTCGTGCAGGTCGGCGAGCGTCCAGCCGGCCTCGTCGACGAGGCGCTGCATCTCGCGCGTCATGGACGTGCCGGACATCAGCCGGTTGTCGGTGTTCACGGTGACGGCGGAGCCCAGGGCCGCGAGCGCGGTGATCGGGTGACTCGCGACGGACGCCGCCGCACCCGTCTGGACGTTCGACGTCGGGCACAGCTCGAGCGGCACCTGCTGGTCCCGCACCCAGTGGGCGAGCGGGCCGAGCGTGGCCTTCTCGAGGCCGAGCGGGTCCTGCTCCGTGGGCTCGCCGAAGGTGATGTCGTCGGCGATCCGGACCCCGTGCCCCAGACGCAGGGCGCCACCGACGTGGAGCGCCTCGGCGATCGAGTCGAGGCCCGCGGCCTCGCCCGCGTGGATGGTCACCGGGAAGTGCGCGTACCGCAGCGTGCGGAACGCCGACGCGTGGCGCGACGGCGGGAAGCCGTCCTCGGCGCCGGCGATGTCGAAGCCGACCACGCCCCGGTCGCGGTTGGCGAGCGCGAGCTCGGCGATCTCCTGGCCGCGGTCGGCGTGGCGCATCGCGGTGAGCAGCTGGCCCACACGGATGGTCCGCCCGGCGGCGGCCGCCTCGGCGACGCCCTCCGCGAGGCCCTGGCCCACGGCATCGACGACGTCCTGCAGGCTCAGCCCGGCGCGCAGGTGCTGCTCGGGCGCGTAGCGCTGCTCGGCGTACACGACGCCGTCGGCGGCGAGGTCCACGACCGCCTCGCGCGCGACGCGGCGCAGGTCCTCGGGCCGCTGCATGACCGCGATGGTGTGGTCGAACGTCTCGAGGTAGCGCGGGAGCGAGCCGGAGCTCGCGGCCTCGACGAACCACCGCCCGAGGTCCTCGACGTCGGTGGTGGGCAGCGCGTGACCCACCTGCGCCGCGATGTCGACGATCGTGGCCGGGCGCAGGCCGCCGTCCAGGTGGTCGTGCAGGAGGACCTTCGGCAGCGCCGTGATCTCCTCGGTGGTGAGCGGTGTGCTCGAACGGCTTGCGGAACGACTCATGGGCGCCACGTTATCGGGCCGCGGGGCCCTCCTTCACCGCGCGGGGTACTCGTCCGAGCCGTCGTCGGGGACCTCCTGCGCCTGCTCGACGACGTCGCCCTCGGCGGCCTCGTCCCGCAGGTCGGGCCGCGGCGCGGCCGGCTGGTGCTCGGGGTCGACCGGGACGGTCGTGCTCTCCGAGCCGGGGACCTGCGCGTTGTCCGGCGGGACCAGGCCCGCGTCCGCCCACGAGCTGTCACCAGGGATCGTGCTCATCGCGTCCTCCTCGTCCGTCGTCAGGCGCGGGCGGCGGGGTACCGGCCCGCTCCCATCGTGTCGAACGCCACACCGGGCCGCCACCCGCGGCCCCTCACCGCAGGCGCGGGGCGAGCACCCAGGCGAGGTGGTCCCAGTGGCCGAGCGCGGCGTGCGGGCGCCCGGACGTCAGCGCCCGGCGGTCCGCGACCACCACGGCCCCCGCCCCCGGCTCCCACACGTGCCACCCGGCGTCGTCCCGGGCGAACGCGAGCACCACGTGGCGCGGCAGCGCGGTGTCCCACCCCCGGGCGGTGTCGCCGCCGCTGTAGAGCGGCACGGGGACGCCCGCGTCCAGGGCGGTCCCGACCTCGGCGAGCGCCCCGGCGAGGTGGGCCGCGTCCGTGTCGTCGAGCGGGCGGTGGTCGTACGTCACGCCGAGGAAGCGGGCCGTCCGCGCGGCGGTCCACGGCGGGGTCCCGTACCGGGGCGGCCACGCCAGCCCGAGCACGGCGCGCGCGCTCGTGCGCCGGCGCAGCACGCGCTGCACCGCCGCGAAGCG
>NZ_JACEXH010000260.1:0-3141 GCF_014525465.1 Actinotalea sp. JY-7885
GGCGGGGGCCGCGGGTGCCTGGGCCGCGGGCGCCGACGGCGCTGCGAGGGCTGCGGGCCCGGGGCGCGGGGCGGCCTTGCGGGGGGCCTGCTCCTGGGAGCCGGCGGGGTAGGCGTCGCGCAGCTTGCGCACGACGGGCGGTTCGATGGTCGACGAAGCCGACCGGACGAACTCACCGAGCTCGTTCAGCTTGGCCATGATGGCCTTGCTCTCGACGCCGAGCTCCTTAGCGAGCTCGTAGACGCGGACCTTTGCCACAACTCTCCTGTCTCGGCCCGCCCGGGACAGGGTGGACCGTCGTTAGTGCTGGGTACTCATCGCCGGGTACTCATCGGGTGCCCATCGGCTTCCAACCCGCTTTCCTTCTCGATGAACGACGGAGGTACTGCTGGTGTCGGTACTGCTGGTCTTTCCGTACTGCTGCTGGTGAGGGTCTCGAGGTGCTCGCGGACCGGGGTGATGTCGAGCGGTCCCGTGCGCAGGGCACGCGGTAGAGCACGACGCCGTTCGGCGAGGTCGAGGCACTCCGGGTCGGGGTGCAACCAGGCGCCCCGGCCCGACCTGCATCGTCCCGGGTCGACCACGGCGAGATCGCCGTCGTCATCCCGGACCACCCGCAGGAGGACGGACCGTTGACCCCGCTGCCGGCACCCCACACACGTACGGACCGGCCCCACGAGGGGGCCGGGCACGGGCTCGGGACGCCGGACGCGCGGTCCAGCCTCGGCAAGTCTAGCGCGCTCGGTCACGAACCGGGACCCGAGGACTCCTGCCCCGCGTCGCCGGGGGCGGTCCCGGCGGCGTCCGCCGGGCCCTCCTGGGGCGCCGCGTCGCCGCCCTCGTCGGAGCGGATGTCGATACGCCAGCCGGTGAGCTTGGCCGCCAGGCGGGCGTTCTGGCCCTCCTTGCCGATGGCCAGCGAGAGCTGGTAGTCGGGCACGACGACGCGCGCCGAGCGCGCCGCCAGGTCGACGACCGTGACGGAGGACACGCGCGCCGGCGACAGCGCGTTGCCCACGAACTGGGCCGGGTCGTCGCTGTGGTCGATGATGTCGATCTTCTCGCCGTGCAGCTCGGACATCACCGCGCGCACCCGGGCCCCCATCGGGCCGATGCAGGCGCCCTTGGCGTTGAGGCCGGCGACGGAGGTCCGCACCGCCATCTTGGTGCGGTGGCCCGCCTCGCGGGCGATGGCCGTGATCTCGACCGAGCCGTCCGCGACCTCCGGCACCTCGAGCTCGAAGAGCTTGCGCACGAGGTTCGGGTGGGTCCGCGAGAGGGTGATCGACGGGCCCTTGGGACCGCGGGAGACGTCGAGCACGTACGCCCGCAGCCGCTCGCCGTGGACGTACCGCTCGGTCGGAACCTGCTCGTGCGCCGGGAGCACGGCCTCGGTGCCGCGCACGGCGACGAGCACGGTGCGCGGGTCGCGGCCCTGCTGGATGACGCCCGCGAGGACCTCCCCCTCGGTCCCGCGGAACGCGCCGAGCACCTGCTCGTCCTCGGCGTCGCGCAGCCGCTGGACGATGACCTGGCGCGCGGTGGCCGTGGCGACGCGGCCGAAGCCGTCCGGCGTGTGGTCGAACTCCGGTCCGAGCTCCGGCGCCGGTGCGGTCGCGAAGCCCACGCCGTCCTCGGGCGCGGTCGGCTCGCTCGGCGCCTCGAGCCGCTCCCGGGCCCAGACCGTGACGTGCCCGGTGCGCCGGTCGACCTCGACCCGGGCGTCCTCGAGGGCGCCGGGCGTGCGGTGGTAGGCCGAGAGCAGCGCCTGCTCGATCGCGGAGACCAGGGTCTCCAGGCTGATGTCGCGCTCGTGCTCGACCAGGCGCAGCGCCGTCATGTCGATGTCCATCAGGCGTCGCCCTCCTCGTCGTCGTTCATGGGGTCGTGCGGTGCGTCGTGCCCGGTGTCGGCGAGCCGGGTGAGCTCGACCTCGACCTGGCCGCGCACGACGTCGGCGGGCGCGAGGGTCGTGCGCGTCGCGACGCCGTCGGGCGCCGGGTCGAGGACGTAGCCGTCGGCGTCAGCCTCCGCGAGGCGTCCGGTGACGACCGAGCCGTCGCGCAGCGTCAGCCGCACGAGACGCGTGCGGGCGCGGCGGAAGTGCCGCAGCTCGGTCAGGGGCCGGTCCGTGCCGGGCGTCGAGACCTCCAGCACGTACTCGCCCTTGACGGGGTCCGCGGCGTCCAGCGCGGCGGAGACGTCGCGCGAGACCTCGCCGACGGTGTCCAGGTCGAGGCTGCCGAGGGCGTCGTCGTCCAGGTCGACGACGACGCGGACCACCGTGCGGCGCCCCGCGGGCTTGACGGCGACGTCCTCGAGGACGAGGCCGGCGGCCGTCACGGCCGGTTCGACGGCCTGCCTGACGCGTTGAGCCGGTGTGGGCCCGGAGCTCGCGGGCGTGACCATGTTCGCCTCCCGTGGGTCGTGGCGGGCCACCCGACGTGGATACGACCCTCTGGACTTGTCGGTCCCAGCCTAACGACTCCCCGGCGGTGCGGCGTGGCAGGATCGGCCGCGATGACCCGCGCCCCCGCCCTGCCGGCACCCGTGACCCGACCCCACCGGAGGACCCGGCCCCTGGTGGCGGTCCTCGCCGTGGTGCTCGTCACCATCCTCGCCGGCTGCGGCCTGCGCCTGGAGACCCCCGCGCCCGTGGCGCCCTCGCCCGACGCGGCCGAGTCCCTGCGCCAGCGCGCCACCGCCGACGCGCTCGCCGTGCAGGTCCTGGCGTCGGCGGTCGCCACGGCGGCGACGGACCCCACCGTCCAGGCCCTCGCCACGACCACCGGCACCGCGAGCGACGCGCACGTCGAGGCGCTCGGCGGCGTGTACGAGCCGTTCCCGGACGCGACCGCCGCGCCGGAGTCCCCTGAGACCGCCGAGCCCTCCGACGACGCAGCGCCCTCCGACGACGCCGAGCCCTCCGACGACGCAGCGCCCTCCGACGACGAGCCGGTCACCCCCGACGACGCCTCGTCGGCCGCCCCGACCGCGGGCGCCACCCCGCCCACGCCCACCGCTGCCGAGCTGGTGGCGCTGCTCGACGAGACAGCGGCGAGCGCGCGCGCCGACGCCGCCACGACGGACGACGGCGGGCTGGCCCGCCTGCTCGCCTCGATCGCCGTCGGCCGGACGCTG
>NZ_JACEXH010000261.1:0-3138 GCF_014525465.1 Actinotalea sp. JY-7885
CGCCCGCGACGGCGGCCGCGGCGGCGGCGTCGAAGGCCTCGCCCGGCGGGACCGTCGAGGGGCCGCGGTGCGCGGCGATGAACTGCGCCGCCCGCGTCGCACCCACCTGGCCGCTGTTGAGCGCGGCGCCGCCCGGCCGGTAGACGCCGTGCGCGCCGCCCGCCTCGCCGACGGGGAAGAACCCCGTGACGTTCGACTGCCACCACGCGTCGACGAGCAGCCCGCCGTTGTTGTGCTGCGCGCACACGTCGACCTCGAGCATCTCCTGCTCCAGGTCCACGTACGGGTTCTTGCCCAGGTAGAACTGGTACGCGGGCTCGTTCATGCGCCGCAGCCGCTCGATCGGCGTCCCGAACAGGACGCCCGCGCGCTCCAGGTAGGCGTAGGCCTCGGGCGACAGGGCGCTGGGGTCGAACTCGTCGCGGACCGGGTTGCGCCGGAAGTCGAGGAACACGCGCCGCCCGCGCAGCACCGTCTCGCGGTAGACGAGCAGGTCGATCAGCGAGGACCCGTCGACCGCCTTGCGGATGTCGAACGGCCACTGGTAGCCCTTGAGGAAGACCAGCGACATGAGGCGGCCGTAGTCGGGGATCGCCTCGGTGAGGAACTCGCGCTCGTCGCCGCCGTCGGCGTCCGTCGAGACGAAGCGCGGCACCACCTGCATGTACGTGCCGGACACGTTCCAGCGCGGCTTGGTCGAGGCGAGCCCGAACTGCCACTCGGTGAGGTTCTTGCCGTGCACGCCCGCGCGGTACGCCGCCCCGGACGCGCCCCACTGTCCGTTGGGGAAGACGCGCGTCGCGTACATGCCCGCGGGGCCGCCCGTGGCGTAGACGAGGTTGGCGCAGCGGAACAGCAGGAAGGGCGAGGCCGTCGGGTCGTCCGGGTCGACGTGCACGTCCGTGCGCAGCACGAGCAGGCCGGCGACCTCGCGCCCGCCGTCCGCGCCGGGGCGCGTGAGCACCTCGACCACGCGGCACTCGTCGAAGATGCGCGTCCCGTTGCGGTGCACCTTCTTCTCGAGCTGCTCGACCATCGAGCGGGACGTGTACGGGCCGACCGACGTCGCACGCCGGCGCGGGTCGTGGTCGGTCTTGTAGCCGATGAACTCGCCGTACCGGTTCTGCGGGAAGGGGACACCGAGGTCGCACAACCGCAGGAACCCGCGGGCCGACAGCGCGGCCTCCGCGAGCGCGTTGTCGCCGTCCATCGCGCCGCCCGCGTAGAGCGTCTGCGCCATCTCCCGCACGGAGTCGCCGTCGCCGCCCGAGAGCGTGAGCTTGTAGTAGGTCTGCTTGTCCGAGCCCGCGTTGCGGCTCGAGCCCGCGTTGACCTTGTCCGCGACCATGACGACGTCGTCGTGCCCCAGCTCCCAGAGGCGGTCGGCCGCGCAGAACCCGGCGGAACCCGTCCCCACGACGACGGTCGTGGCGGTGACGACGGGGACGTCGCGTCCGGCGATCCGCAGCGTCTCGGGCTCGTGGGTGGGCGCAGGCTCGTGCGTCATGTCGACCTCCAGGTCGCAGGTCGGTCAGAGACGGGGGATGTGCATGCCGCCGTCGACGTGGAAGACCTCGCCCGTCGAGTACGGCGTGCGGCCGGACGCGAGCATCGCGACGGCCTGGCCGACGTCGGCCGGACGGCCCCAGCGGGCCATCGGGGCGAGGCCGCCGTCGAAGAGGGCGTCGTAACGCTCGGTGACGCCCGCGGTCATGTCGGTCGCGATCACGCCGGGGCGCACCTCGTGGACGACGACGCCCTCGGGCGCCAGGCGCGCGGCCCACAGCTGGGTGGCCATCGCGACGCCGGCCTTGGAGATGCAGTACTCGCCGCGGTTGGTCGAGACGGTGGTGGCGGAGACCGAGGAGACGTTCACGACGGTCGCGACGGGACCGGCGGGCGGCTCGGGCAGCGCCTCGAGCGGACCGCGGAGCGCGATGACGCGGTTCGCGAACGTCTGGGTGAGGAAGTACGGGCCGCGCAGGTTGATGCCCAGCACGCGGTCGAAGCTCTCGGGGGTGGCGTCCAGGAGGTCCGCGCGCACCTCGGGCGCGACGCCCGCGTTGTTGACCAGCAGGTCGAGGCGGCCCCAGGCGTCGACGGCGTCGTCGACGTAGCGCGCGTGGTCCTCGGGGTCCGCGACCGAGCCGCGCACGTAGCGGATCCGGTCGACGTCGCCCGCCTCGTCGCGGAGCTCGGCGAGCAGGTCGGCGGGCTCCTCACGCGTCGCGAGGATGGAGACGCGCCACCCCTCCGCGAGCAGGGCGCGGGTGATCCCCAGCCCGATGCCACGGTTCCCGCCGGTCACCAGTGCCACGCGCGGCATCGTCGCCCTCTCGTCGTCCCACGGCCCGCCCGACGACGACCCGCCCGCCGATCCTGCCAGGTCCCGCGGGGGTTCGGCAAGCGCTTTCCCGGTCCCTGCCGCACCGGCGACTCACCGCCCCCAGCGCTCCGTCCGCGGGTTTTGGCACGGATGCGGGCGCGCGGACACCCGGATGCGTGCCAAAACCGCGCGGCTCGCCGGCCGGCGAGCGGCTCGCTGGCCGGCGGGCGGGGTGGGCGTGGCTGGCATAGCGTCGGGGTCGGCGGGCAGGCGCCCCGGCCGCTACCGAGGAGGACACCGTGACCGAGAACTTCGACGCCGTGCCGGACGGTCCGCACCCCCACGGCACGGGCATCCGCGAGGACGGCCCGACGCTGTCCGGCCTGCCCGACGACGCCCCGGACGAGCTGCGCGCCACGCTCTCGGGCGGCGACCCGGACCACCTGCCCACCGAGGACGCACCCGGGCGCTGACACCCCCGGGGGGCGGGCCGAGCACGCGGCCGAGGACGGGGCCGCACCGCCGGCCTGAGCCGCCACGCAGGGCCGGACGCCGACGGCCGGTGGACCGCCGGGGCGGCGTCGGTGGCGGAACGTAGGGTGGTGGCGTGCCCACGTCCCCCGAGCAGTCGCCGTCGGCGCCCGACCTGGCATGGGACGTCTCGTACGACGACGAGCCGCCCTACGACCCGGAGTACGACGCCGCGCCCCCGCCCGATGCGTCCCCGCCGCCCCCGTCCCGGGCACGGCCGGCGCCCGCGGCGACGGCGCCGGTAGCGCGCGCAGCAACCGCACCGGCGCGCCCGCGCGCCG
>NZ_JACEXH010000026.1:0-24194 GCF_014525465.1 Actinotalea sp. JY-7885
CGGCGGCACCGCGGTGCTGGTCGTCGTCGCCGCCGTGGCCGCCGTGGGCGCCGTCGTCGTGCTGCGCGCGTGCGGCACGTGGGAGCCGGGCACGCGCCCGGGGCCCGCGCTGCGGGAGGCGGCGCGCGTGAGCGGGGCCGACCTCGTCGGTTCCGCCCTGCTGCTCTCCGCGGCCATCGCCTCCGGGGTGCTGGTGTGGATGCTCCTGCCGCTCGCCATCGTCGCGGGCGGCCTCCTCGCGCTCGCGACCGTGTCCGTCGAGCGGCGCTGGGCCCTGCGGCTCGCGGGGGTCGACGGCTGACCCGGATGCGGGTGCCGTGGGCGCCGGCGTGCGCGCGGCGCCTTCAGCGGGCAGGATCTTCACACGTGCATCACATCCGGAGGTCATCATGAGCCTTGCCGACATCGCACGGCGGGCGACGTCGACGCCGCCCGAGCGGCGTGAGGGCGGTCAGCAGGCGGGTGCGAGCCAGTCGCCGATCTACGACGAGCTCATCGCCGAGCGCGGGGACCCGACCTCGAAGTCCTGAACCCTCGACGTGCTCAACCGCAGCGCTGCGGCGCCGCGGTCGGGCCGGGTCGATCCCTACGCGCCCGAGGAGGCGCGGACCACCAGCTCGGGCTGGAAGAGCACCTGGCGCTGCGCGTCCGGCGCGGGTTCCCCGGCGCGCGAGCGCAGCAGGAGGTCGGCCGCCACGCTGCCGAGGCGGCGCGTCGGCTGACGCACGGAGGTCAGCGGCGTCGTGAGCATCGACGCGAAGTCGACGTCGTCGTAGCCCACGACGGCGATGTCCCGCGGGATGTCGAGACCGTGGACCCATCGCAGGGTGCGCATCGCGCCCAGCGCGGTGAGGTCGTTGACGCAGAACAGCGCGGTCGGTCGGTCGCGTCCGCCTGCCTGCGCCAGGAGCTGGTTGGCCCCCCGCTCGCCGCCCTCCGCGTTGAGGAAGGGCACCGTCACCTCGACGAGCGCCTCGGCCGGGTCCAGGCCGGCGTCCTCGAGCGCGGCGACAGCGCCGGCCCGCCGGTCGACGCACTGGCGGATGCTCGCGGGCCCGTTGATGAACGCGATGCGCCGGTGCCCGAGGTCGAGCAGGTGCTCGACGGCCATCGCGCCGCCCGCGACGTCGTCGACGGCGACCGAGGCGAGCTCCGGGCTGGGTGAGGGCCGGTCGAGCAGCACCACCTCGACGCCGCGCGCGTGCAGGTCGAGCAGGTGGTCGACGTCGGCCGTCGCGGGTGTGACCAGGAGCCCGAGGACGCCGTGCTCCTCGAAGAGCCGCAGGTAGCGCGCCTCGCGCGCCGGGTCCTCGTCGGAGCTCGCGAGCATGAGCATGTGGTCGTCCTGGGCCAGCCGGTCCTCGACGCCGCGCGCGACCTCGGTGAAGAACGGGTTGGCGATGTCGAGCAGGACGGCGCCGACGGTGGTGATGGTGCCCGCGCGCAGCTGGCGCGCGCTGCCGTTGGGCACGAAGGACAGCTCCTCGATGGCCGCCTGGACCTTCTCGCGCGTCGTGGGGGAGACCCGCTCGGGGCGGTTGAGGACGTTCGAGACGGTGCCGAGCGAGACGCCGGCCTGGCGCGCGACGTCGCCGATGCTGGCGCGCACGGCGCCCCGGCGAGGTGTGCGGGCCATGGGTCCTCCGGGATCGGTACGGTCATTGTGCCCGTGGAACGGTTCAAGGACGAGACGGCGCACACGGGCCGCCGCTGGAGGTCCCATGGCTCGCGTGTGCTTCGTGTCCCGCATCCGTCCCGACCAGGTGGCGGCGTACCGGCGACGGCACGCCGAGGTGTGGCCCGAGATGCTCCAGGCGCTGCACGAGACGGGGTGGCGCGACTACACCCTGCACCTCGCGCCGGACGGCCTGCTCGTCGGGGTCGTCGACGTCGACGACTTCGACGCCGCCCGCGACGCCATGGCCCTGCGTGAGGTCAACGCGCGCTGGCAGGCCGAGATGGCCGAGCTCTTCGGCTCCGACGGGCCCCCGGACGAGGGCTTCGTCCCGCTCGAGACGGTCTTCGACCTCGACGCCCAGCTCGCCGCCGCCACCCCGCCCACCCCCACCCCGCCCACCCCCACCCCGCCCACCGCCACCCTGCCCACCGCCACCCCGCCCACCGCCACCCTGCCCACCGCCACCCCGCCCACCCCCACCCCTCCCACCCCGGCCGCCCGCTGACCGGTTTTGGTGCCGATCCGGGTGCCCGGACGCCCGGATCGGTGCCAGAACCGGGCCGTTCGACCGGCGGGGGCGGGGATCGGCGCCAAAACGGGGCGGGTGGTCGGCGGCGGGGCGGGTGACCGGCGGTCACCTCACCCGCCTCACCCGCAGCGACCGCCGTCCACGACCGGCCGCCCGCTGACCCGGTTTTGGTGCCGATCTGGGTGCTCCGACGCCCTGATCGGTGCCAAAACCGGGGCGGGGGGTCGGCGGCGGGGGGTCGGCGGCGGGGGGTGGAGCGGGGGCTGGGCGGTTGACCCGGTTCGGTGGGGCGCCTATCGTTCCTGAAACGTTTCATTCGGAGGAGTAGACACTGTGAGCACCGGGACGACGACGTCATCGGCTGCCGGGCGACGGGCCGCGGCCCTCGCGGCACTCGCCGAGCAGACCATCGAGCTGCCGAGCTGGGCCTTCGGGAACAGCGGCACGCGGTTCAAGGTGTTCGCGCAGGCCGGCGTGCCGCGCGACCCCTACGAGAAGATCGCCGACGCCGCCCAGGTGCACCGGTACACGGGCGCCGCGCCGCGCGTCTCGCTGCACATCCCGTGGGACAAGGTCGAGGACTACGCCCACCTCGCGGCGCACGCGGCCGACCAGGGCGTGACCATCGGCGCGATCAACTCGAACCTGTTCCAGGACGACGACTACATGCTCGGGTCGCTCACGCACCCCGACCCCCGCGTGCGCGCCAAGGCCGTGGCCCACCACCGCGAGTGCCTCGACATCATGCGCGCGACCGGCTCGCGCGACCTGAAGATCTGGCTCCCTGACGGCCTCAACTACCCCGGCCAGGACGACCTGCGCGCGCGCCAGGACCGCCTCGCGGAGGGGCTCGCGGAGATCTACGCGGGCCTGGACCCCGAGCACCGGATCATCCTCGAGTACAAGTTCTTCGAGCCCGCGTTCTACGCGACCGACGTGCCGGACTGGGGCACGTCGCTGCTGCACTGCCTCGCGCTGGGTCCGCAGGCGATGGTCGTGCTCGACACCGGCCACCACGCGCCCGGCACCAACATCGAGTTCATCGTCGCGCAGCTGCTGCGGGTGGGCCGCCTGGGCGCGTTCGACTTCAACAGCCGCTTCTACGCGGACGACGACCTCATGGTCGGGGCGGCGGACCCGTTCCAGCTCTTCCGGATCATGAACGAGATCGTCGCGGCCGACGCCCTGCGCCCCGACTCGGGCGTGAACTTCATGCTCGACCAGTGCCACAACATCGAGCCCAAGATCCCGGCCCAGATCCGGTCCGTGATGAACGTCCAGGAGGCGACGGCCAAGGCGCTGCTCGTCGACCGGGAGGCGCTGCACGCCGCGCAGCAGTCGGGCGACGTGCTCGGGGCCAACGGCGCCCTGATGGACGCCTACAACACCGACGTGCGCCCGCTGCTCGCCGAGCTGCGCGAGAGCCAGGGCCTGGAGCCCGACCCGATGCGCGCCTACGCCGCGTCGGGGTACGCCGAGACGATCGTGGCCGAGCGCGTCGGTGGCGCGCAGGCCGGATGGGGAGCCTGACCCGATGAGCCAGACCAGCCCGACGACGAACCCGGCCGCGGCCGACCTCATCGCGCGGTCCAACCGCCTGGGCGCCGACCCGCGCAACACCAACTTCGCGGGCGGCAACACCTCCGCGAAGGGCACCGGAACGGACCCGGTCACCGGCCAGCCGGTCGAGCTGCTGTGGGTCAAGGGCTCGGGGGGTGACCTCGGCACCCTGCGCGAGGCCAACCTCGCCGTGCTCCGCCTGGACCGCCTGCGGGCGCTGACGGACGTCTACCCGGGCGTCGAGCGCGAGGACGAGATGGTCGCCGCGTTCGACTACTGCCTCCACGGCAAGGGTGGCGCGGCCCCGTCCATCGACACGGCCATGCACGGGCTCGTCGACGCCGCCCACGTGGACCACCTGCACCCCGACTCGGGCATCGCGCTGGCCACCGCGGCCGACGGAGAGGCCCTGACGCGCGAGTGCTTCGGCGACCGCGTCGTGTGGGTGCCGTGGCGCCGCCCGGGGTTCCAGCTGGGCCTGGACATCGCCGAGATCAAGGCGGCGAACCCGCAGGCCATCGGCTGCGTCCTCGGCGGGCACGGCATCACCGCGTGGGGCGACACGTCCGACGAGGCGGAGCAGCGCTCGCTCGAGATCATCCGGACCGCGGAGGCGTTCATCGCCGAGCGCACGCAGGCGCTGGGCGAGCACCCGTTCGGCGCCGTCGTGCCGGGCCGCGAGGCCCTGCCGGCGGCCGAGCGGCGTGCGCGCGCCGCGGCGCTCGCGCCCACGATCCGCGGCCTGGCCCGCACCGACCGGCCGCAGGTGGGTCACGTCACCGACGACGACGTCGTCCTGGACTTCCTGGCGCGCGAGAAGGCGCCGACGCTCGCCGAGCTCGGCACGTCGTGCCCGGACCACTTCCTGCGGACCAAGGTCAAGCCGCTGGTCGTCGACCTGCCGGCCGATGCGCCGCTGGACGACGTCGTCGCGCGGCTGCGCGAGCTGCACGAGGCCTACCGCGCCGACTACGCCGCCTACTACGAGCGCCACGCGACGCCCGACAGCCCCGCGATGCGCGGCGCGGACCCGGCCATCGTGCTCGTGCCCGGCGTCGGGATGTTCTCGTTCGGCAAGGACAAGCAGACGGCGCGCGTGGCGGGCGAGTTCTACGTCAACGCGATCAACGTGATGCGCGGCGCCGAGGCGATCAGCACCTACGCGCCGATCGACGAGGCCGAGAAGTTCCGGATCGAGTACTGGGCGCTCGAGGAGGCCAAGCTCGCGCGCCTGCCGAAGCCCGCGCCGCTCGCGACGCGGGTCGCGCTCGTCACGGGTGCCGCCTCGGGCATCGGGCGCGCGATCGCGGAGCGCCTGGCGGCCGAGGGCGCCTGCGTCGTCGTCGCGGACCTCGACCTCGAGCGCGCGCAGGAGGTCGCGGCCGGCATCGGCGGCCCCGACCGCGCGATCGCGGTGCGCGCCGACGTGACGTCCGAGGACGACGTCCGCGCGATGGTGGACGCGGCGGCTCTCGCGTTCGGCGGCGTCGACCTGGTCGTCAACAACGCCGGGCTGTCGATCTCCAAGCCGCTGCTCGAGACGACGACGGCGGACTGGGACCTGCAGCACGACGTCATGGCGCGCGGCTCGTTCCTCGTGGCGCGCGAGGCGGCGCGGGCGATGATCGCGCAGCGCATGGGCGGCGACGTCGTCTACATCGCCTCGAAGAACTCGCTCTTCGCGGGGCCGAACAACATCGCCTACTCCGCGACCAAGGCCGACCAGGCGCACCAGGTGCGGCTGCTCGCGGCCGAGCTGGGCGAGCACGGCATCCGGGTCAACGGGGTGAACCCCGACGGCGTGGTGCGCGGGTCGGGCATCTTCGCGGGCGGCTGGGGCGCCAAGCGCGCGGCCGTCTACGGCGTGCCGGAGGACGAGCTGGGCCAGTACTACGCGCAGCGCACGCTGCTCAAGCGCGAGGTGCTGCCCGAGCACGTGGCCGCGGCCGTCTTCGCGCTCACGGGTCCGGACCTCGTGCAGACGACGGGCCTGCACGTGCCCGTCGACTCCGGCGTGGCCGCCGCCTTCCTGCGGTGAGCCGGGCCTTCGCGGCGGTCGACCTCGGCGCGTCCAGCGGGCGGGTGGTCGTCGGGCGCGTGCTCGGCGCACCCGGCGAGGAGCGCGTCGAGCTCGACGAGGTCCACCGGTTCGCCAACGAGCCGGTCGTCGTCGACGGCACGCTGCAGTGGGACGTGCTGGCGCTGCACCGTGGCGTGCTCGCCGGGCTGCGTGAGGCGGCGCGGCGGTACGGGACGCTCGCCGGGGTCGGGATCGACGGCTGGGCGGTGGACCACGGGCTCCTCGACGCCGACGGCGTGCTCCTGGGCAATCCGGTGCACTACCGCGACGCGCGGACCGACGGCGTACCCGAGCGCGTCTTCGCCACCGTGCCGGCGGCCGAGCTCTACGCGCGCAACGGGCTGCAGGTGCAGCCGTTCAACACGGTGTTCCAGCTCGTGGCCGCCGCCGGCACCGCCCGGCTCGCCGCGGCACGCGGGCTCCTCCTCGTGCCGGACCTGCTGTCCGCGTGGCTCACCGGGCCCACCGGCGCGCGCGGCGCGGAGGTGACCAACGCGTCGACGACCGGACTGCTCGACGTGCGCACGCGGACGTGGGACGCGGACCTCGCGGCCCGGCTGGGCATCGACCCCGCGCTGCTGCCGCCGCTGCGCGAGCCGGGCACGGTGATCGGGCACGTCGCCGACGACGTGCGCGCCGCCATCGGTCACCCCGAGCCCTTGCCGGTGCTCGCGGTCGGGTCGCACGACACGGCGTCGGCCGTCGTCGGCGTGCCCGCGGGGGAGCGCGCCGCGTACGTCTCGTGCGGCACGTGGTCGCTCGTCGGCCTCGAGCTCGACGCGCCGGTGCTCACGGAGGCGAGCCGGCTCGCCAACTTCACCAACGAGCTCGGCGTCGACGGGACCGTCCGGTACCTGCGCAACGTCATGGGCCTGTGGCTGCTCGAGGAGTGCCGGCGCGCCTGGCGCGACGCCGGGAGCGCCGCGGACCTCGCCGAGCTCCTGGCGGCCGCCGCCGCGGCCGAGCCGCTGCGCACCGTCGTCGACGCCGACGACGCCGTCTTCCTGCCGCCGGGCGGGATGCCCGACCGCATCGCGGCGCAGGCGGCGCGCACCGGCCAGCCGGTCCCGGGCACGCCGGGCGAGGTCGTGCGCTGCATCGTCGACTCGCTCGCCCTGGCCTACCGCCGGGCGGTCGGGGAGGCGGCGGCGCTCTCCGGTCGCGAGGTCGACGTCGTCCACGTCGTCGGTGGTGGCTCGCAGAACGTGCTGCTGTGCCGGCTCACGGCCGACGCGACCGGGCTGCCCGTCGTGGCGGGCCCCGTCGAGGCCGCCGCGCTCGGCAACGTGCTGGTCCAGGCGCGCGCCGTCGGCGCGCTCGCGGGAGACCTGCGCGCGCTGCGTGCCGTAGGCGCGCGCGGGCAGCAGCTGACGCGCTACGAGCCGACCGGCGACGTCGACGCCGCCGCCTGGACGCAGGCCGAGGCGCGCCTGCGCTGACCCGGCGGGACCCGGCGGGACCCGGCGGGAACGCAGGCGCGCCGGCCGAGGGCCGCGCGGCGCGGGGGACCGCCGCGAGACCCTCCTCCGGGTCGTCGCCGACACGCCCCCGTCATCGGCACGCCGGGCGGCGAGGTGAACGTCGCCCGGCAGATCTCACCCGCACCGCGTCAGGCGGCGAGCGCGACCTCGTCCGCCTCGGAGGTCCCCGGGAGGACCGCGGTGGCTGTCGCGGCGGCGGTACGACGGGCGCGCAGGAGCACGACGATCGTCATGACGGCGATGGGGCCGTTGACGATCAGGGGCGCGCCGATCCAGAACGACTCGATGAGCACGGCGTAGGTGAACCACAGCAGCGATCCCGCGAGCGAGATCACCTGGGTGCTCAGGGCGATGCCCGACAGGAGGTGCGTGCTGCGGCGTGCTCTCCACACGCGGACGCCCTGGGGGACCCACAGCAGGAACGAGGTCAGCGAGGCGATCATCCCGATCGCCTCCGTGGCGGCGTGCATGGTGCTCCGTCTTCCGGCGGGGGTGTGCCGGCGTGGTTCGGCCCGCGGACCTGGTGGGCGCCGCGGGGTGGGCGCGCGAGCGCGCCGCACAGGTCATCGGCGCGCGGCGCCGCGGCTTGAGGGTGGCGTCCGTCACGTCCGCCCCGGCGGCTAAGGTCGGCCGCGTGGAACGCTCCCCGGCCGTCGCGAGCCGACCTGCCGACGACGTGGTCCTGGGCCCCGTCGGGACCGCGCCCGGGGCCGTCGAGCCGCGGGCGCCGTCCGCCGTCGACCCCGACATGGCCGGCTGGCAGCGCCCGGGGCCGACGGCCGAGCAGCTGCGCGGGGACCTGCTCGTGGCGGCCTGCCTCTTCCTCGGCTCCGTGCTCAGCATGGCGCTGCTGCGCACGGCGGGCATCTACGACGAGCCGGCGGCGGGCTGGCTGTCGGTGCTCTGCCTCGCGCTCGGGACCCTGCCGCTCGCGGTGCGGCGCCGGTGGCCCGCCGCCGTCACCGTGCTCGTCGCGACCGCCTTCGTCCTCGCGGGGGAGCTGAGCGTCCCCGAGACGCTGTTCCTCAACATCTCGCTCTTCATGGCGCTCTACACGGTCGGGGCGTGGACCGCGGACCGGCGCCGCGCCGCGGTGGTCCGCGCCGGGGTCGTCACCGCGATGCTGATCTGGCTGGTCTACAGCATCTTCCGCGCCGCGACGGACCCGGACTCCCTGCCCGGGCTGTCCCGGGCCGGCGCCTTCTCACCGTTCGTCGCCTACATGCTCATCCAGCTGCTGACGAACGTCCTCTACTTCGGCGGCGCGGTGTGGTTCGGCGAGCACTCGTGGACGTCGGCGCGCGACCGGGCGCGCACGGCCTACCGCGGTCGCCTGCTGCAGCTCGAGCGGCGGGTGGTCGAGCGCCAGGCCGTCGCGCTCGAGCGGCTGCGCATCGCGCGCGAGCTGCACGACGCCGTCGCGCACCACGTCTCCGTCATGGGCGTCCAGGCCGGCGCGGCGCGCGCGCTCCAGGCCTCCGACCCCGCGCGCGCCGCGGTCGCCCTCGAGCACGTCGAGGAGTCGGCGCGGCAGGCCATCACCGAGCTCCAGGGCCTGCTCGGCACGCTGCGCGAGGTGCCCGCGGAGGGCGTGACCTCGGGAGGGGTCGCCGTCGTGGGCCCCGGCGCGCGCGACAGCGTCGGCTCGCTCACGGTCGAGCGCATCCCGGACCTCGTCGCGCAGTCGAGCGAGATCGGCCTGCCCGCGACGTTCCAGGTGGTCGGCGACCCCGTCCCGCTGCCCCCGCTCGTCTCGCTGAACCTCTACCGCATCGCCCAGGAGGCGCTGACGAACTCCCGCAAGCACGGCGGCGTCGGCGCGCGTGCGGACGTCCGGCTGCGGTACCTGGGCGACGCCGTCGAGCTCGAGGTGGCCGACGACGGCGCCGGTACGCGCCGCGGGCCCGTCGCCTCGTCCGGCCTCGGCCTGGTGGGGATGCGTGAGCGCGTCGCGGCCGACGGCGGGACCCTCGACGCCCGCCCGCGCAGCCGCGGCGGCTTCCTCGTCCGCGCGCGCATCCCGCTCGACGCCGCGTCCGCGTCCACCGGCCGGGAGGCCTCGTGAGCCGGCCCGCCTTCCGCGTCCTGCTCGTGGACGACCAGGAGCTCGTGCGCGCCGGCATCGGCACGATCCTCGGCCTCCAGCCGGACCTCGAGGTGGTGGGCGAGGCAGGCACCGGGCGCGAGGGCGTGGAGCTCGCCCGCGCCCTGCGGCCCGACGTCGTCTGCATGGACGTGCAGATGCCGGACATGGACGGGCTCGAGGCGACCCGGCTGCTGACGGCGGACCCCGAGGTCCACGCGGGCGTGCTCATCCTCACGACCTTCCACCGCGAGGACTACCTGGCCGAGGCGCTCGAGGCGGGGGCCTCGGGCTTCCTGCTGAAGAACTCCCGACCCGAGCAGCTCGTCGCCGGCGTGCGCGCCGTCGCCGCGGGCGACGCCCTCCTCGCGCCGGAGGTGACGCGGGCGGTGATCGCGCGCGCCGTGCGGGTCCGCCGCGAGGCGGAGCCCGCGGCCACGCGTGGCCCGTCGCCCCAGGTCGCCGGCCTGACCGAGCGCGAGCGCGAGGTCCTCGTGCTCATGGGCCGCGGGCTGACGAACGACGAGATCGCGGCCGAGCTCGTGCTCGGAAGGGCGACGGTCAAGACGCACGTGTCCAACGTCCTCATGAAGCTGTCGCTGCGCGACCGCGTGCAGGCGGTCGTGTTCGCCTACGAGCACGGCCTCGTCGGGGGCTGAGCCTCCACCCCGGGGCGGAGGCCGAGGTTCCGCCCCGCGCCTGAGCCGCCGGAGCCGGCGGCTCCCTACGGTTGATCGTGTCGCGGGGAGGCCCCGCGGGACGTGACCCCCAGGGGGAGACATGCTCAGGCTGGACGGCATCCGACGGTCCTTCGGCGACCGCCTCGTGCTCGACGACGTCGGCTTCGCGGTGGAGCGCGGCCGCCTCACCGGTTTCGTCGGTGGCAACGGCGCCGGCAAGACCACCACGATGCGGATCATCCTCGGCGTGCTGTCGGCCGACGGTGGCACCGTGACCCTCGACGGTGCGTCGCTCAGCGACGAGGCCCGGCGGCACTTCGGGTACATGCCCGAGGAGCGCGGCCTCTACCCCAAGATGAAGGCGGCGGAGCAGCTCGCCTACCTGGCCCGGCTGCACGGCTACGACCGGCGCACCGCCGACGCCCGCGCCCGTGACCTGCTCGAGCGCCTGGACCTGGGCCCGCGCGCGGACGACGCGCTCGAGGACCTGTCGCTGGGCAACCAGCAGCGCGTCCAGATCGCCGCCGCCCTGGTCCACGACCCCGAGGTCCTCATCCTCGACGAGCCCTTCTCGGGCCTCGACCCCCTCGCGGTCGACACGGTCGTCTCCGTGCTCGCCGAGACGGCGGCCCGCGGCGTGCCGGTGCTGTTCAGCTCGCACCAGCTCGACGTCGTCGAGCGGCTGTGCGACGACGTCGTGGTCATCGCCGGCGGCCGGATCGCCGCGGCCGGCCCGCGCGACGAGCTGCGCGAGTCCTTCGCGGAGCCGCGCTACGAGATCGACTCGGCCGGGGACCTCGGCTGGCTCCGGACCGAGCCGGGGGTCGCCGTCGTCGAGTTCGACGGTGGCTGGGCCCGGTTCGACGCCGACGAGCAGGCGGCGCAGCGCGTGCTGCGCACCGCGCTCGACCAGGCGCCCGTGCGCGCGTTCACGCCGGTGCGCCCCACCCTCGCGGAGATCTTCCGCGACATCGTCCGCGACGAGGCGGAGCCCGAGGCCGGGCCCGACGCCGCCGACGCGACCCCGACCCTGCGCACCGAGAGCGAGCCGGCCCGATGAGCACTCCCGCCCCCACCCGCCCGCCCCGCCCCGCCGTCCCGGGCGTCGTCCCGGCGACGCTCATGGTCGCCGAGCGCGAGATCCTCGCGCAGGTGCGGACCAAGTCGTTCCTCATCTCGACCGCGGTCCTGCTGCTCGGCGTCCTGGCCGCCGTCATCGGCAGCAGCTTCCTGTCCGGGCGCACCGCGGAGGCCACGCAGGTCGCCGTCGTGGCGCAGACGGCCGACGTGGTCGAGGCCATGCCCGGCATGGAGCCCGTCATGGCGGACGACGCGGACGCGGCACGCGAGCTGGTCGAGTCCGAGGAGGTCGCCGCGGCCGTGCTCCCCGACGAGTCGGGGGAGAACCCGACCGGCATCACGGTCGTCGCGCTGACCGACGCACCGCAGAGCCTCGTCGGTGGCCTCTCGGTCGCGCCGTCGGTCGAGCTGCTCGACGCGGACGAGGGCGACCAGACCGGCCTGCGCTACCTGGTCTCCTTCGCCTTCGGCGCCATCTTCATGATGTCGGCGATGACCTTCGGCTCGACGATCGCCCAGAACACGGTCCAGGAGAAGCAGTCGCGGGTCGTCGAGATCCTGCTGTCCACCGTGCCGGCGCGGGCCCTGCTCGCGGGCAAGATCCTGGGCAACAGCGCCCTGGCGCTCGGGCAGACGGCAGCCATCGCCGCCGTGGCCATCATCGGTGCGGTCGTCACCGGTCAGGACGAGCTGCTCTCCGCGCTCGGTGGCCCGGTCGCGTGGTTCATCGTGTTCTTCCTCGTGGGCTTCGTGCTCCTGGCCTCGGTGTTCGCGGCGAGCGCCTCGCTCGTCTCGCGCATCGAGGACACCGGTCCGGTGCTCACGCCCGTGATGATGCTGACGATGACGCCGTACTTCGTCATCGTGTTCTTCAACGAGAACGCGCTGGTCATGAAGATCGCGTCGTACGTGCCGTTCAGCGCGCCGGTCGCGATGCCCGTCCGCCTGTTCCTCGGCGAGGCGGCCTGGTGGGAGCCGCTCGCGGCGCTCGCCCTGCTCGTGGCCTCGTGCGTCGCGGTCATCGCCCTCGGCGCGCGGATCTACGCCCGCTCGCTCCTGCGCTTCAGCGGGCGGGTCCGCCTCAAGGAGGCGCTCGCCGCCTGACGCCCCGCACGACCACCGAGCCCGCCGGTCCGGCACACCCCGCGTGTGCCGGACCGGCGGGCTCGTCGCGTCGATCGCTGCGCGGGCCGGGCCTCAGCGCAGGTGGGCGCGCAGCAGCGTGCTCAGGCGGGTGCGCTCGACGCAGCGGTCGAAGCGGAACGATCGCGCGAGCTCCGCGGCGCCGTCGGCGTCGAGACCCGCGAAGCAGCGCGCGTACTCGTCGACCAGCGGCTCCGCCAGGAGCACGTGCCGGACCAGCACGTTGATCCACTGGCGCGGGCCCCAGGGGTAGGGGTCGAAGTCCGGGAACTCGCGCGCGAAGAGGGCCTCGATCGGGTCCAGGACGTCGCGCGTGTGCGCGTCGCTCCCGCCCCACGAGTCGGTGCCGAGGCGCTGCTTCTTCTCGAGCGCAGGCCGGACGCGCTCCAGGTATGGCGAGGCGGGGTCGGTCGTGACCAGGCCCTGGCTGCCGACGTCCTTGTAGGTCCACAGGCTCCAGCTGGCGCCGTGCTCGCGGTAGATGTCCAGCTGGTCCTGCAGCAGGCGGTAGGCGCCGTCGACGCGCTCGGCGTCGCCGACGTAGATCGGGCCGAACTCACCCACCCAGATCGGGGTTCCCGTGCGGCGCATCACCTCGGTGCGGCGCAGGAACGTCTGCTCGACCGTGCCGCGGTCGTAGTGCTGCCCGCGCGTCTCGCCCGGGTAGCGGCTGACCGCCGCGATGCCGGGCAGCGCGTAGTCGTGCGCGGTCCAGACCGTGTTCTCGAAGGGCTCGGCGAACATCGAGAAGTCGGTCGAGTAGCGGTTGCCGTCCAGGAAGAGCACGTGGTGCGGGTCGACGGCGCGGATGGCCCGCTCCAGCCGCGCGTAGAAGGGGCCGATCTTCTCGCCGGTCACGTCGGACGGCTCGTTGAGCGGGTTGTAGCCCGCCACCCAGGGGTCGTCCTTGAACCGGTCGGCCACGGCCTCCCACAGGTGCACGACGCGGTCCTGGAAGTGGCGGTGGTTCCAGAACTCCGCGTAGTGCGTGGGGTTGTCGGAGTGCCAGTGCTGGTTCTGCCGGCCCGGCGCGGCGTGCAGGTCGAGGATGGTGTGGATGCCGTGCTCGCCCAGGATGCGCACGACGCGCTCGAGGTGGCGCAGGCCGGACTCCTTGATCTCGAACGGGGCGTCGTCGTCCTCGAGGTGGAAGTAGCTGAACGGCACCCGGACGCAGTTCATGCCGAGCGACGCGAGGTGCGCGGCGTCGGCCTCGGCGAAGAACTCGAGCAGGAACGTCTCGAAGAAGGCCTCCGCGGGTTCCGGTCCGAGCACGCGCGTGACCGCGCGTCGCATCTGGGACTCGGTCGCGGGGTAGCCGGTGATGAAGTTCTCCATCGTCATCCAGCCGCCCAGCCCGACGCCGCGCAGGAGGACCTCCTGGCCGTCGGGCCGCACGAGGCGCGTGCCGTCGACCCGGATCGTGTGCGTCATGCGTCCTCCTCGTCGAGGGCAGGCGTGGTGGCGATGCCCGGTAACCGGTTACCATCGTCCCGGGCGACCCTAGGCGGCGCCGCGCGGGGTGTCCAGCCTGGCGATGGGATAGTGGCGCCCACCACCCGCGGACCGCGGGGCGACGAGGGGAGGGCGCGTGGCCGCGACGATGCGGGACGTGGCCAGGGCGGCCGGGGTGTCCGTCAAGACGGTGTCGAACGTCGTCAACGACTTCCCCCACGTCAGCGACGAGACGCGCCGCAAGGTGCGCGCGGCCATCGACGACCTCGGCTACCAGATGAACTTCTCGGCCCGGAACCTCAGCCTCGGCCGCACCGGGATGCTCACGCTCGCGGTGCCCGAGCTGAGCCTGCCGTACTTCGCCGAGCTCTCCGACGAGGTGATCGACGCCGCGGCCGCGCGCGGGTACACGGTGCTCATCGAGCAGACCGGCGGCTCGCGGGAGCGCGAGATGGAGGTGCTCTTCAGCGCGCGCCGGCGCATGACCGACGGGTTGATCTTCTCCCCGCTGGCCCTGCGCGGCCAGGACTCGCCGGCGCTCGAGGTGGACTTCCCGATCGTCCTGCTCGGCGAGCGCTCGCTGCACAGCCGCGTCCCGCACGTCGCCATGGCCAACACGGCCGGCGCCCGCGCCGCGACGGAGCACCTGCTCGCGCAGGGCCGACGTCGGGTCGCGGTGGTCGGGAGCTTCGACGGCACGGGCACGGGCGCGGGGTCCCTGCGTACCGACGGCATCCGCGCGGCACTGCGCGGGGCCGGGCTCGAGCTCGACCCGGGCCTCGTCGGCTTCACCGAGACCTGGAGCCGGTCCGCGGGTGCCGACGCGATGCGCGGGCTGCTCGACGCCGGGGCGCGCATCGACGCCGTCGTCGGGCTCAACGACGTGCTGGCGCTCGGTGCGATGCGGGTCCTGTACGAGCGCGGCGTCGACGTGCCCGGCGACGTCGCGGTGGTGGGCTTCGACGACATCGAGGAGGCGCGGTTCTCGCGCCCGAGCCTGACGACGGTGAACCCGGGACGCACCCAGATCGCCCGCTCGGCCGTCGAGCTGCTGCTCGCGCGGCTGGACGACGGCCCGGCGGCGGTCGAGCTCGAGGTCGTCGCGCCGCACCGGCTCGTGGTGCGGGAGTCGACCGCCTGAGGCGTGGCGGGTGTCCGATCGGGGCCGGCCCGTTCGTCGACATGGTGAGGGGCCCGTCCGGGGCCCGTGAGCGAGGAGGTTCCCCCGTGCGGTACGTGATCTCGGTGATCGACGACACGACAGGCTCCGCGACCGCGGCCGAGATGGCCGCCGTCGACGCGTTCAACGACCGGCTGCGGGCCGACGGCCACTGGGTCTTCGCCGCCGGCCTCGGCGCGCCGGCCACGGCGGCGGTGGTCGACGGCCGGTCGGGGGCCGAGCCGCTCGTCACCGACGGGCCGTTCCTCGAGTCGAAGGAGTACCTCGCCGGCTTCTGGATCGTCGAGGCCCCCAGCCGGGAGGTCGCGCTCGAGCTGGCGGCGCAGGGCTCGCGGCACTGCCACCGCCGGGTCGAGCTGCGGCCCCTGCTCGGGGGGTGAGCCGCGTGGACGCCCGCGAGGCGGCCGCGCGGGCCCACCGCGAGGAGTGGGCCCGCCTGGTCGGGCTCCTCGTGCGGCGCTTCGGCGACCTCGACATCGCGGAGGACGCGGCGGCGGAGGCCTTCGCCGCCGCGGTGGAGCGCTGGCCGGTCGACGGCGTCCCCGACCGGCCCGGCGCGTGGCTGACGACCACGGCGATGCGCAAGGCGGTGGACCGCGTGCGGCGCGAGAGCAGGCGCGAGGCCAAGCAGCTCGAGGCGTCCGCCCTGCACGCCGCCGACCCGCCCGCGCCTGCCGGTCCGTCGGGCCCACTGGGCGACGACCGGCTGCGCCTGGTCCTCCTGTGCTGCGACCCTGTGCTGTCCCCGGCGGCGCGCGTGACGCTGACGCTGCGCCTCGTCGGAGGGCTGACGGTCCCCGAGATCGCGCGAGCCCTCCTGGTGCAGGAGGACGCCGTCGGGCGCCGGATCACGCGGGCCAAGGCCGCGCTCAGGGCGACGGCCCGCGAGTACCGTCCGCCGTCCGCTGCGGAGCTCCCCGGTCGGGTGGCGGACGTGCTCACCGTGCTGCTCCTGGTGTTCGACGAGGGGTACCTGGCGACCGCGTCCGGACCGCTCCGGCCGGAGCTGACGGCCGAGGCGATCCGCCTGGCCCGCCTGCTGCACGACCTGCTGCCGGACGACGGCGAGGTGACCGGGCTGCTCGCGCTCATGCTCCTCACGGACGCGCGGCGGCCCGCGAGGGTCTCGGCGAGCGGTGACCTCCTGGCGCTCGACGAGCAGGACCGCGGGGCGTGGGACACCGCCCTGCTCGCCGAGGGGCACCGCCTGGTGCGGGAGCGGCTGGCGGCCGGCGTGCCACCCGGCCGCTACCAGCTGCTGGCCGCGGTCAACGCCGTGCACACCTGCGCGCGGGACGTCCGCGACACCGACTGGTCGCAGGTCCTGGCCCTGTACGACCAGCTCGTGCGTCTCGACCCCTCGCCGGTCGTCGCGCTGAACCGGGCGGTGGCGGTGGCCGAGCTCGACGGCGCGCAGGTGGCGCTGGCCCAGCTGGAGCCGCTCGCCGCGGCGCTGGCCGGGTACCAGCCCTTCCATGCCACGCGCGCCGAGCTGCTGGCCCGCCTCGGCCGGACGCGCGAGGCGGACGAGGCCTACGACTGTGCCGTCGCCCTGTGCCCGAACGCGGCGCAGGCGGCGGCCCTCGGGCGGCGCCGCGCGGCGCTCGCGGACGCCCGGTCCTGGCCAGCCCATTGACCCGACCCGAGCGGTGTGGTCTCCTTACACCGGTGTAAACCTCGCGGTGGCGAGGGCCGGCCTCGAGGGGCCGTACCTGGCGCGAGGTCGGATCGACTTACTGAATCGATTCATACCGCCCCGGCCGGGGCCGTATCGCCGCAACGACGCGGCAGGAGGGACGACGATGCGACCCACACGAGGAACCCACCGGAACCGCCGCACCGCACGCGCGCTGGGGGCCGGCCTGGCGACCGGCGTCCTGCTGCTCACCGCCGCCTGCTCGGGCGACGCCGGCGCGGGCGCGGGCGACGGGCCGACCGACGGCGCCGAGGAGCCGGCAGACGACTACGACCCGGACGCCCCGGCCACCATCCGCTTCGTCTGGTGGGGCAACGAGGAGCGCGCCGCCATGACCAACGCGGCGGTCGACGCCTTCGAGGCGGCGAACCCCAACATCACGGTGGAGACGGAGTCCGTCGACTTCACCTCCTACTTCGACCGCCTGGCGACCGGCGTCGCGGCGGGCGACGAGCCCGACGTCATCACGATGGGCGGCGCCTACCCGCGCGAGTACGGCGACCGCGGCGTGCTGCTCGACCTCGCGACGGTCTCGGACCACCTCGACCTCTCCTCGCTCGACGAGGGCGCCCTGTCCAACGGGTTCTTCAGCGACACCCAGTACGGCGTCCCCACGGGCGTCAACACCTTCGGTCTCATCGTCAACCCCGCGGTCTTCGAGGCCGCGGGCGTCGACCTGCCCGACGACGAGACGTGGGACTGGGACGACTTCGCGGAGATCGCGGAGGAGATCTCGGCGAACACGCCCGAGGGGACCTACGGCACCGAGGACCCGACGTCCCCCGACGTCCTGGACCTCTACGCCAACCAGCACACCGGCGAGGGCCTCTACGACGAGAACGGCGTCGTCATCGAGCCGGACATCGTCGAGCAGTGGTTCGAGATGACGAGCGGGCTCATGGAGTCGGGCGCCTCGCCCCAGGCCAGCCTCACGGCCGAGCTCGCCGGCCAGGCGGCGCCCGAGCAGACGCTCATCGGCCGCGGCCTCGCGGGCATGAAGTTCGGCTGGTCCAACCTGCTCACCGCGTACAGCTCGGCGGCGGGCCAGGACATGATCATGATGCTGCCCCCGGGCGAGTCGAACCACGAGGGTCCGGGGACCTGGCTCCAGGCGTCGCAGCTCTACACGATCAGCGCCAACAGCGAGCACCCGGAGGCGTCGGCCAAGCTCATCGACTTCCTGGTGAACTCGACCGAGGCGGCGGACTTCATCGGCGCCAACCGCGGCGTCCCGGCGAACCCGACCCTCCGCGAGCACCTCTCGGCGGACCTCGAGCCCGTCCAGCAGACGGAGTACGACTTCATCGAGCGGATGGCCGAGCACGTCGACGGCCACTTCGTCATCGGCCCGACGGGCTCGACCGAGAGCGTCGCGATCCTCACTCGGCTGAACGACGCCGTGCTGTTCGGGCAGATCGACCCCGCGCAGGCCGGCGAGCAGTTCGTCACCGAGCTGACCTCGGCGACGTCCTGAGCGCTCGGGCACACGCGGACCGACGGACGACGGGGCGAGGAGGCGGTTCGGTGCGCGTGGATCGCGAGGCCGTGGTGCGCAGGCACACGGTCCGGGTGACCGGCATCGAGCCGACCTCCCCGCTGACGGTCGGCAACGGGGAGGTCTGCTGGACCGTGGACGTCACGGGCCTGCAGACGTTCCCCGAGCAGTTCTCGGTGACGGACCCGGGAGGTGGTGCTCCCGGGACGTTGCTGGGCACGCAGGCGCAGTGGGCGTGGCACAGCACCCCGCGGCCGGACGGTGTGGACCTCGCGGCGACGCGGCGCCCCTACCGGACCTCGCGCGGTGAGGTGCCGTACGTCGACGCGGGGTCGTTGCACGGCTCGGACGACTCCGGGCTCGACGTGTCCCACCGCTGGCTCCGTGCCAACCCCCACCGCCTGGACCTCGTGCGCGTCGGTCTGGTGACCCGGCCGCCGGGGACCGGCGGTGGGGTGGACGGCGAGGGCGCGCCGCGCCCGTGGGCTGCGCCCTCGCCGTCGGACCTCGGCGCCGCCGAGCAGGCCCTCGACCTGTGGACGGGCGTCGTCGAGAGCGAGGTCGAGCTCGCGGGCCGCCGCCTGCGGGTCACCACGGCGTGCCACCCGCAGCGCGACGCGCTCGCGGTCCGCCTCGTGCCGGTGCCGGACGCGGCACCGGGCGCGGGCGGGCCCGGCGACGAGGGCGCGCACGACGTCGCCGTCCGCCTCGCCTTCCCCTACGGCTCCACGTCGTGGAGCAACGCGGCCGACTGGACGCGTCCCGAGGCCCACGTGACGCAGGTCGAGGACCGGCCTGACGGCGCCGTCGTCCACCGACGCTTCGACGGCGCCGCGGACGACGCGTACGTGGTGCGGCTGTGGACCGGTGCCCGCGCGGCGGCCGTCGCGCCGCACGAGCTCGTCCTGGACGCCGACGGCACGCTGGACCTGGTCCTCGAGGTGGCGCCTGCGGCGTCCGAGGTGCCGGCGACCCCGCTCGACGTGGACGGCGTGCTCGCCGCCTCGCGGGCCCACTGGCCCGCCTTCTGGCGGCGCGGCGCCGCCCTCGACCTGTCCGGCAGCACGGACCCGCGCGCGCCCGAGCTCGAGCGGCGCGTCGTCCTGTCGCAGTACCTCACCGCGATCCAGTGCGCCGGCTCGACGCCGCCGCAGGAGACGGGCCTGACGTGCAACAGCTGGCGCGGCCGGTTCCACCTGGAGATGCACTGGTGGCACGCGGCGCACTTCGCCGTGTGGGGCCGCCCCGACCTGCTCGAGCGCAGCATGGGCTGGTACGAGCGCATCCTGCCCGCGGCGCAGGAGACGGCCCGGACCCAGGGGTACGACGGTGCCCGGTGGCCCAAGCAGGTCGCCCCCGACGGGCAGGAGAGCCCGAGCCACATCGGGCCCTTCCTGCTGTGGCAGCAGCCGCACGTCCTGCACCTCGCCGAGCTGCTGCGCCGCGCCGCGCCGCCCGAGCGCCGGGGCGACGTCGTGGCGCGCTACGGCGCGCTCGTGGACCAGACCGCGCGCTTCATGGCCGACGTCGTCGAGCCGACGCCCCAGGGGTTCGCGCTCGGCCCCCCGCTCGTCCCGGCGCAGGAGTCGTACGCCGACGTGCGGGAGCGGGCGACCAACCCGCCGTTCGAGCTCGCGTACTGGGTGTGGGGCCTGCGCGTCGCGCAGCAGTGGCGCGAGCACGCCGGCCTGCCGCGCGAGCCGCGCTGGGACGAGGTCGCCGACGGCATGGCGCGGCCGCTCGTGCGCGACGGCGTCTACCCGGCGATCGGCGTCGAGCCGTTCACCGTGCGCGCGGACCACCCGTCGATGGTCTACGGGCTGGGCGTCGTGCCGGACACCGGGCTGCTGGACCCCGCCGTCGTGCGGGCGACGCTCGACGACGTGCTCGCCGACTGGGACTGGCCGAGCACCTGGGGCTGGGACTACCCGGCGCTGGCGATGACCGCCACGCGCCTGGGCGACCCGCAGGGCGCCGTCGACGCGCTGCTCCTGGACCTGCCCAAGAACGCCTACCTGCCCAACGGCCACAACCGCCAGACCGACCACCTGCCGCTGTACCTGCCGGGCAACGGCGGGCTGCTGGTCGCGGTCGCGCTGATGGTCGCGGGCTGGGAGGGCGGCGAGGCGCCCACGCCCGGCTTCGGCGCCGGCTGGAGCGTGCGCCACGAGGGCTTCGTGCCCCTGCCCTAGGGCACCACGACGTCGGGCGACACACCACGCGTCCGAGGATCCACCCGCACCACGAGGAGAACGATGACGGCACGTACCACCCGCCCGCCCGCCCGCCGCCGCACCGCCGCCGCGGCGCTCGTGATGTGCGCCGCCACCGCCCTGGCGGCGTGCAGCGGCGCCGACGCCGACCCGCAGGAGCCGACGGCGTCGGGTGACGAGCAGGAGCAGGTCCGCCTGCGGTTCTCCTGGTGGGGCAACGACAACCGCCACCAGACGACCGAGCAGGTGCTCGACCTGTTCGAGGAGAAGTACCCCCACATCGAGGTGGTCGGCGAGTACTCCGACTGGGGCGGCTACTGGGACAAGCTGTCCACGTCCGTCGCCGCGGGGGACGCGCCCGACGTCATCACCCAGGAGGAGCGGTACCTGCGCGAGTACGGCTCGCGCGGCGTGCTGGCGGACCTGGCCGAGCTCGACGCGATCGGCACGGACGACCTGGACCCGAGCGTCGCCAGCGCCGGCGAGTTCGAGGGTGCCCTCTACGGCATCCCGACCGGGACGCTGACCGCTGCCGTCCTCGCCGACCCGGCCACGTTCGAGGTTGCCGGCGTGCCGATGCCCGACGAGGACACGTGGACGTGGCAGGACTACGTCGACACCGCCGTGGCCATCAGCGCGGCGACGCCCGAGGGCACCTACGGCGCGCAGGACCACGGCTTCAGCGAGGTCGCCTTCGCGATCTACGCGCGGCAGCACGGCGAGGAGCTCTACGCGCAGGACGGGACGCTCGGCTTCGAGACGCAGACCCTGGCCGACTTCTTCGAGATGTCGGTCGAGCTGCGGGACTCGGGCGGCACCCCGCCCGCGTCGACGTCGATCGAGATCAACGCGGACTCCACGCGCTCGCTGATGGCCACGGGCACCGGCGGCATGGGCGTGTGGTGGACCAGCCAGCTCGGCCCGACCGAGGACGCCTCGGGCCGCACGCTCGAGCTGCTGCGGATGCCGGGCGAGACGGCCGGTGAGCGCACGGGCATGTACGTCAAGCCGTCGATGTACTACTCGATCTCGGCCGACAGCGAGCACCCCGAGGAGGCTGCGCTCCTGGTCGACTTCCTCCTGAACGACGTCGAGGCCGGCCGGCTCATCCTGTCCGACCGCGGGCTGCCCGTGAACCTCGAGGTGCGTGCCGCCCTGGAGAGCGACTTCACCGACGCGGACCGCCGGGCCGCGGAGTTCATGGAGCGCGTCGCGCCGACCATCGAGGACAGCCTCAACACCCCGCCCATCGGCGCCGGAGAGGTGGCCGGGATCATGGCCCGCATGAACGAGCAGGTCCTGTTCGACCGGCTCACGCCGCAGGAGGCCGCCGAGCAGTTCGTCTCCGAGGTCGAGGCGGTGATCGGCTGATGCGCCGCTTCGCCGTGGTGGGGACCGGTGCCCGGTCCCAGATGTACGTGGACGCCCTGGTCGGCGCCCACGCCGACGTCGGGGAGCTGGTCGCCTGGTGCGAGCCCAACCCGGGCCGCGCCGACTACGCCGACTCGCTCGTCCGCGCGGCGGGCCGGACCGAGCTCCCGGTGCGCTACGACGTGCCGGACCTCGAGCGCATGATCGCCGAGCAGCGGCTCGATGCCGTGCTGGTGATCAGCCCGGACTGGACCCACGCCGAGATGACGTCGCGCGCCCTGCGCGCGGGCGTCGACGTCGTGCTCGAGAAGCCGCTGACGACGACGGCGGAGGGCTGCCGCGAGATCGTGGCGGCCGTCGAGGAGTCCGGCAAGTCGGTGATCATGACGTTCAACTACCGGTACTCCCCGCGCAACGCCGCGCTCAAGGAGGTCATCTCCTCCGGGCGCATCGGCCGCGTGACGAGCGTGCACTTCGAGTGGGTGCTCGACACGATGCACGGTGCCGACTACTTCCGGCGCTGGCACCGGGAGAAGGAGCACTCCGCCGGGCTGGCCGTCCACAAGGCGACGCACCACTTCGATCTCATGAACTGGTGGCTCGACGACGTCCCGGAGTGGGTCGTCGCGTCCGGCGCGCTCAAGTTCTACGGCGACGCCAACGCGGCGGCGCGCGGTCTGGGGGAGCGGCCGCCGCGCGGGACCGTCGACCCGCCGAGCACCGACCCGTTCGCGCTCGACCTGCGCAACGACCCCAAGCTCAAGGCCCTGTACTGGGACGCCGAGCAGCACGACGGCTACCAGCGGGACCGCGACGTCTTCGCCCCCGGGATCACGATCGAGGACAACATCTCGGCGCTGGTCGGCTACCGGGGCGGGCCGGTCATGAGCTACTCGCTCAACGCGCACAGCCCGTGGGAGGGCTACCGGGTGAGCGTCAACGGCACCGAGGGGCGCGCGGAGCTCGACGTCGTGGAGCGGGCCGCGGTGCTGGCGGGGCCGGACGGCCGCCTCGTCCTGGACGCGAGCTCGGTCGTCGACGACGTCGCCGACAGCGACCTGCGCCGGCACGGCGAGCGCCTGACGGTGCAGCGGCACTGGGAGAAGGCCGAGGAGGTCGAGATCGTCAACCAGCGCGGCGGCCACGGGGGCGGCGACGCGCTGCTGCTGCACGACGTCTTCCGCGGCACGGGCCCCGACCCGCTCGGGCGGCGCGCGGGCTACCTCGACGGCCTCCGCTCGGTCGCCGTCGGCCTCGCGGCGAACATCTCGATGGCGGAGTCCCGCCGCGTCGACGTCGCGGAGCTCGGCCTGCCCCTCTAGCTCCCCCGAGCCGACCCGGTTCTGGAACGGATCTCGCCGTCGCGGCGGCGAGATCCGTTCCAGAACGCGGCGGCGGGTCAGGAGAGCAGGGCGGCGATCCCGAGCAGGACGGGCAGCGCGAGCAGGGTCGTGACGAGCCCGGCGTCCCGTGCGAGTGCGCGGCCGCGGTCGTACTGCACGGCGTAGACCAGCACGTTCTGCGCGGTCGGCAGCGCCGCCATCGTGCCGACCGCCAGCAGCTCGACGCCCTCGAGACCCAGGGCGCGGCCCAGCAGGATCGCGAGCAGGGGGTGGACCACCGAGCGCAGCACGACGACGAGCGCGAGCTCGCGCGGGCGGCTGCGGTCGCGGTCCGCGCCGCGCCCCAGGCCGGCGAGGGACATGCCGAACGTCAGCAGCGCGAGGGGGGCCGCGGCGGCGCCGATGAGCCGAAAGGGCTCGAGCACGACGTCGGGCACGTCCCACGGAAGGACGGACAGCACGACGCCGGTGAGCGCGCCGATGATGATCGGGTTGCGCAGGGTGCGGGCCAGGACCCGGCGCGCCCGGCCCAGGCCCCGGCCGCGGGCCGGGGCGGCGACGTCGTCGGCCGCGTCGGCGACCGGCTCCTGCCCGCCCGACGCCGCGTGCTCGCGCACCGGGTCCCGCTCGGCCTGGGCGTCCAGGATCGTGAACGCGACGGGCGCGAGCACGAGCAGCTGGAACAGGAGCGTCGGCACGACGGCGACCGCGTCCCCCAGCAGGTAGACCGCGATCGGGATGCCGAGGTTGCCGGCGTTGACGTACGAGGCGGCGAGCGTGCCGATCGTCGCCTCGCCCACGGGCCGCTTCCACAGCCCGCGCAGCACGGCCGCCGCCACGGCGACGACGACGAGCGTGGTCGCCGCGATGACCAGCGCCTGGCGCGAGAGCAGCAGGGCCAGGTCGGCGCGGGCGATCGTCACGGCCAGCAGGCTCGGCGCGGCGATGACGAACACCGCGCGCGCGAGCACCTGCTCGGCGTGCGGCCCGAGCGCGCGCGACCGCGCGAGCAGCCACCCGACGACGGCGATCGCCGCCATGGTGCCCAGGGCGGCGAGGACGGCGCCCATCAGCGCGCCGTCACGCGGTGCCGGCCGGCTCGGCCCCCCGCGCGGGCGGCGCGTCCG
>NZ_JACEXH010000262.1:0-3120 GCF_014525465.1 Actinotalea sp. JY-7885
GGTCGGCAGTGGCGCCGGGCCGCCGGACGGCCCAGGTGACCCGCCACGCGCGGCGGTCGCGGTCCTCGACCGCCGCGTCCGCGAGCAGGGCCGCGTCGTGCACGCCGGTCCGGGTCGCGACGACCCACCGCTCCCCGACGTCGCGCAGGACGCGGGCCGATCCGCCGGGGACGCCGACCTCGTCGCGCACCTCGACGCAGGTCAGCGCGGGCAGGGCGAGCAGCAGGACGTCGCCCAGCGCCGCGAGCTCGGCGCGGACCCGCTCGACCGCGACGTCGTCGCGCAGGGTCAGGACCACCGCGGTGTCCCAGCCCTCACCGGGCTCACCGGGGTGCCCCGCCGCCGGCCCGGGGAACGGCAGGCGCAGGACCGGCAGCGCGTCGCCCCGGCGCGCGACCTCCTCGGACAGCCCCGGGGGCGCGTCGCGGAGGCCGGCCCGCGTCGCCGCGAGGGAGAAGTGCACCGCACCCGTGCGGGACGCGACGGTGACCTCGTCGGCGACCGAGCGCACGGCCGCGAAGCCGACGCCGAACCGGCCCACGGTGGTGTCGTCGTGCTTGGCGGAGGCGCGCAGCGACGCCAGGGACGCGACCCCTGCGGCGTCGAGCGGCCGGCCGGTGTTGCGGGCCGTGAGGGTCACCCCGTACGCCGTCCGCGCGAGGTGGAGTGCCAGCCTCCCCTGCCCGCCGGCCCGCGCCGCGGCGTCGGCGGCGTTCTGCGCGAGCTCGACGACGACGCGGTCGCGGTAGTACCGCCGCGCGTTGTCCTCCTCCGCGTTCGCGTCCTCGCGGAAGCGCGGCGGGTGGTCCGACCAGCCCGCGAGGACCGCGCGGCGCAGCGGTCCGGTCGCGAAGCGGTCGGCCGTCACTCCCGGGGGTCTGACCCGGCGTCCGGCTCCTGGGCCTCGGGCTCGGCGGCCGGGGGCGCGGCCTGGTCGAGCAGCCGGACGAGCTCCAGGTCCATCGCGTCGGACGCGGGCGGGTCCGGCCAGTCGCTGGGCGCGGGCGCGACGTCCGTCTGCGAGTGGGCACCGCAGCCGTGGTCCATGCTCACCACGCGGCCGTCGTCGGGCGACCACTCGTTGGCGCAGACGCCGAACTCGGTGCGCAGCGAGCCCGCCATGAGCAGCAGGAACCCGCACGTCGAGCACGGCGCGCTCGCGGCGAGGGCGGCCGGCGCCGTCGGCCCGTGCGAGCCGGCGTACCAGCGCTCCGCGGCCTCGGATCGGCCGCGGGGGGAGAGCACGCGCTCGCGCCCGAGCCCGAGCTCGAAGATGGCGAGCTCGTCGGCGTCGGCGTCACCCGTGGCCTCGTAGCCCTGCTCGAGCCGGTCGTCGTCCGGGAGGTACGGCAGGACGTCGCCGGTCCCGAGGTCTCCCGGGCGCAGGCGGTCGGCCCACGGCACCCACTCCGGTGCGAGCAGCGCGTCGTCGCCGGGCAGGAGGTGGACCTCGCACACGGTCGCGGTGCGGCCGCGCGGGACGCGCGCCACCGTGACGCTCCAGTGCCAGCCGCGGTAGCCGGGGGCGGTGGAGGCGAAGCGGTGCGAGACCAGGCGCTCGCCCTCGACCACGACCCCGAGGTGCTCGCCGACCAGCTCCGGACGGTCCGCGACCTCCTGGGCGGCGGCCCGGGCGAGGTCGACGGCCGAGGCGAGGACGGCGTCCTTGGCGGGAGACCTGGTGGCGGCCGCCATCTCAGGCCTCGAGGTCGTCGGCGACGGCGCGGAGCAGGGAGGCGACCTGCGACGCCTTGCCCTTCTCCGGGTAGCGACCGCGGCGCAGGCCGTTGCCCACCGAGTCCAGGACCTTGATGAGGTCCTCGACGATGATTGCCATGTCGTCGGCCGGCTTGCGCTGGGCCTTCGCGACCGAGGGCAGCGGCTCGAGGAACTTGACCGACAGGGCCTGCGGGCCGCGGCGGCCGTCGGCGACGCCGAAGTCCACCTTGGTGCCGGGCTTGGGGGCGGTCACGCCCGCGGGCAGCGCGGAGGCGTGCAGGAAGACCTCGTCGCCCTCGTCGCTGGCGATGAAACCGAAGCCGCGCTCGGCGTCGAACCACTTGACCTTGCCGGTAGGCACCTGGACCCCTGACGGAGAAGAGAAGGCTGACCGCCCCAGGCTACCGGCCGCGCGCCCGCCGGCTCACCAGACGACGGCGACGATGATGTTGAGCAGGGTCAGGCCGCCGATCGCGCCCCACACACCCGTGCTGACGCTCTGCTGACGGCGGCCCCGCAGCACCAGCGCGAAGATGACCAGCAGGACGAGCGTCTTGATTCCGATCTTGAGGTTGTCGACATGCTCGCCGTTGCCGAGCGCGTAGGCCATGCCGACGAGCGCGACGCCCGTGACGAGCTGCGTGAGCGCACCGTGGAACATCGCGGCGTCGATCTTCTTGGTCTTCGGCTTCATCTGGACGAGGAACCCGCCGAGCAGGCTCGCGAGGCCGACGAAGTGGAGGACCAGCAGCAGGTCCCGGGCGATCTCCATGGGGGGATTCTCCTCAGCTCGTGGACGCGCCATGTTGCAGACGCGATGTCGACAACCTTACCGTCCGCCCCGGGAGGCCGAGCCGCGGGTGGTCCGGGTCCCCGCCCGCGCACCGGCGACCCCACGCGCGCACGTATCGTGGGACGGATGACCACGTTCACCGAGCACCTGCGCGCCCGCGGGGAAGCGGGTCTCGCCGCGCTGCTCGACGGACGTCCCGACCTGGCGGCCCCGCCACCGGCGACCCTCAGGGCGCTCGCCGCGCGCGCCGCCAACCGCGCCAGCCTGGACCGCGCCCTCGCGGGCGTCGACGTCGTCGTCCTGCACGTCCTGGAGGCCGCGCTCGCGCTCTTCCCCGCGGACGGCCGCGCCGACGACGGCGGCCGCGCACCCCTGACTGAGGCGGACCTTGCCGCAGCCACCGGGGCCCGGCCCGACGACGTCGCGCCCGCGGTCGCCGTCGCGTGGGACCTGGCGCTGCTGTGGAGCCCCGACGTCGTGGAGGGCGCCGCGCCGGCGCCCGGAGCCCCGCTCGTCCCGGCCCCCGGGCTCGACGAGGTGCTCGGCCCCTACCCCGCGGGGCTCGGGCCCACGCTCCGCACGGCGCTGGCGCGCCGCAGCGCGCAGGG
>NZ_JACEXH010000263.1:0-3118 GCF_014525465.1 Actinotalea sp. JY-7885
GGCGCCGGTCCCGTCGCGACGGCGACCGCCGCGGTCGCGCCGCCCCCGCCGCCCGCGCCGCGTGCGGGCGACGGCGTGGTCTCGTGGGTGACCTTCGCGGCGCCGGGCCAGTACGACCAGGAGATCCCGATGCGCGCCGGGCTCGCCCCGCCGGCCGGCTGGGCGGCGCACACGGGCGGCTGCGAGCTCGTCGTCACGAGCACCGCCGGGAGCGGGTCGTCGCGGTCGATCCCCTGCGCGACCTCCGGCGAGGTGTGGCTGGGGCAGTTCCCGGGCGGGTCGACGGTCACCGTGAGCGTGCGCGCGCTGGGTCTGGACGTGACGTCCGCGGCGGTCCCGGGCGAGGTCCCCCTGCGCAACAGCTGGGCCTACTGCGACCCGAACACGGGCATCTGCACCCAGCCCGTGGGCCTGCCGACCGACCCCGACGCTGGGACCGCGACGATCGTGCCCCTGCCGTGGACGCCGGTGCCGGGCCTGCCCGGCGGCCCCGAGCCCGGCCCCTTCCTCGCCGCGGGCGTCGTGCTGCTGGGCGCCGCGGGCGCGCTGCGGGCCGCGCGCCTGCGCGAGCGCGTGCAGAGCGGTCTCGCCTCCGACCGGGCCGACGGCTGCGACGTCGCCCCGGTCGTCGTCCCACCGTCACACCCGACCAGCCCCACGATCGAGGAGACCCGCCCATGACGCCCGAGCCCCTCGCCCCCCAGCCGCTCGACGAGCAGGCGATCGCGCGGTTCCGCGTCGTGCACGGGAAGGTCGTCGACGCCGTCGAGTCCGCGCTGCACGGCAAGCGTGCCGTCGTCGAGCTCGTCGCGGTGGCGCTCTTCGCGTCCGGGCACGTCCTGCTCGAGGACGTGCCCGGGACGGGCAAGACGACGCTGGCGCGGGCGCTCGCGGCGGCCCTGGGCGGCTCGTCGCGGCGCATCCAGTTCACCCCCGACCTGCTGCCCACCGACGTCACCGGCACGTCCGTCTTCGAGCCCGGGACGGGCGAGGTGCGCTTCCGCCCGGGCCCCGTCTTCAGCAACGTCCTGCTCGCCGACGAGATCAACCGTGCCGCGGCCAAGACGCAGTCCGCCCTGCTGGAGGTCATGGCGGAGCGCACGGTGACGGTCGACGGCGTGGGGCACGTGGTGCCGGACCCGTTCCTCGTGGTGGCGACGCAGAACCCCATCGACCTCGACGGCACCTACCGCCTCCCGGAGGCGCAGCTCGACCGGTTCCTGCTGCGGATCGCGATCGGGTACCCGGACGTCGAGCACGAGCTCGAGATCCTGCGCCCCGGCAGCTCCGCGGGCCGGGTGCAGGACGTCGCGACGGTGACGTCCCCGGACGAGGTCGCCGCGCTCACCAGCGCGCTGCGCCGGCTGCACGTCGCCGAGCCGATCCTGCGCTACGTGCGCGAGCTCGGCGCCGCGACCCGGGACGACCACCGGCTGCGCCTCGGTGCGAGCACGCGCGCGCTCCGGTCCCTCGTGGCGGCCGCGCAGGTGCACGCGGCCGCCCAGGGGCGGCACTTCGTCGTGCCGAGCGACGTCCAGCGGCTCGTCCGGCCCGTCCTGTCGCACCGGCTCGTCCTGACACGTGAGGCCGTCCTCGCGGGCACGACCACGGCCGAGCTCCTCGACGACGTCGTCGCACGCGTCGACGCGCCCCGGCCCGCGGCGGTCTGAGTGCGTGACGGCGCCCGCCCCACGGCCCGGGGCCTCGTCGTGCTCGGCCTCGGTGCGGCGAGCCTCGGGGGTGGGCTCGCCGCCGGGTACGGCGGGCTCGTCGGCCTCGGGCTCGCCCTCCTGCTCCTGGTGGCGGTCGCCGTCGTCTCCGTCCTGCTGCCCGCGCCCCTCGCGATCGAGCGCAGCGTCGAGCCGGAGCGGGTGCCACGGCTGGGTGCCGGAGCGGCCGTCGCGCACGTGACGAACGCCTCCGCCTGGTGGCCGCTCGGCCTCACCGGGTGGGACCGGGTCGGCGGCACGAGGGTGCCGGTCCGCGTCCCGCAGCTGCGTCCGGGCGCCTCGGTCGAGGTGCGCTCGGACGTGCCCACGCAGCGGCGGGGGGTCCTGTCCGTCGGACCGCTCGTGCTCGACCGCCGCGGCGTCGCCGGGCTCGCGCGCTCCCGCAGGACGCACGGCGCGCAGCGCACCGTCACGGTGCTGCCGCGCCTCCTGCCCGTCGAGGCGCCGCCGCCCGGCGTGCGCCGCGGGCACGTCGGGGCCGACGAGCGCGTCGAGCACGGTGGGACGGACCTCGTCGGGATCCGCGAGTACGTGCCGGGGGACGACCTGCGGCGCCTGCACTGGGCGACCAGCGCGCGCGTCGGCACGCTCATGGTCCGCGAGGACGCGGACCCCTCGCAGCCGCACCTGACGGTGCTCCTGGACGACGACGCCGCCGCGTACGCGGGCGACGGGTTCGAGGAGGCTGTCGACGTCGCCGCGTCGCTCGTCGCCGGGGCCGTCGCGTCCGGCAGCCCGGTGCGGCTCCTGACCACCAGCGGCCGCCTCACGCACGACGTGCCCGCGGGGCCGCCTGGGTCGGGGGCACCCGGCGCGCTGGTCGAGGAGGTGCTCACGGCCTGCGCGCTGCTGGACCCGTCGACAGGGCGGGCCGCCGCGGTGGCCGCGTCCGTCGGGGTCCCGGCCCCGGACGTGCTCGCGGTCGTGTGCGGCGCCGGCAGCGACCTGCGCGACCTGTCGCTGCGGGCGCACGCCGCCCCGCACGGCTCCCTGCTCGTCGTGGACCCGGCGCCCGACCGCGTCGTCGACGTCGTCGGCGGCACCACGGTGGTGCGCGGCCCGCGCGCGGAGGACGTCACGGCCGCGTGGTCGCTCGCGGTGGTCCGATGAGGGCCGCGCGCGTCGCCTGGGCGGCACTGGTCCCCGCGGTCGCGGCGACGACCCTCGTGACCGCCTTCACGGCGGGGCCGGTGCTCGTCCTCCTCCTGCTGGCCGCCGTCGTCCTCCCCTTCGGGGCGGTGGCCCTGGGGGCGCGGCTGAGCGTGCCGGCGTGGGCCGTGGCCGCTGCGACGACCGCCCTCGTGCTGGTCGCCGCCGTCACCTCGGTGCGCGGGGTGGCCGGCGACCCGGGCCCGGCCGTCGGCGGCTGGCGGGCGAGCGCCCTCGGA
>NZ_JACEXH010000264.1:0-3084 GCF_014525465.1 Actinotalea sp. JY-7885
GGGCGGCGGCGCGCGCGTCACCGCGCCGGGCCGCGGCCCGGGCGGCCAGGGCGCGGCCGGCTTCGAGGACGTCTTCGGCGGCCTCTTCGGCGGCGGCGCCCCCGGCGGCGGCCGCGTCCGCTACACGACGTCGCCGGGCGGCGGCGGTGCCGGGCAGCCCGGCCTCGAGGACCTGCTCGGCGGCCTCTTCGGGGGCGGTGGTGGCGGCTTCGGCCGCGCCATGCAGGGCCAGGACATCGAGGCGACGACGACGCTGCCCTTCCGGCAGGCGGTCGAGGGCTCGACGGTCACGCTGACGGTCGAGGGCCGCCGGGTCACCGCCCGCATCCCGGCCGGGGTGCGCGACGGCCAGAAGATCCGGCTGCGCGGCAAGGGCCGGCCCGGCGAGGGCGGGGCCCCCGCCGGCGACCTCGTCATCGCCGTCCACGTCGAGCCGCACCCGGTGTTCTCGATCGACGGGCGTGACCTGCGCATCACCGTCCCGGTGACCTTCGACGAGGCGGCGCTCGGTGCCGAGGTCGAGGTGCCCACGTTCGGCGGTGCGGGCGGGAGCGGCACCGTGCGGGTCAAGGTGCCCGCGGGTACGCCGTCGGGCCGGACGCTGCGCGTGCGCGGCCGCGGGGTCGCGACGCCGAAGGGCACCGGCGACCTGCTCGTCACGGTCCAGGTGGTCGTGCCCCAGCGGCTCTCGGACGAGGCCCGGGCGGCCGTCGAGGCGTTCCGCGACGCGACCCGCGACGGCGACGTCCGCGCGGACCTGCGCGCGCGGGCCGCCCGCTAGCGGAGGAGGAACGGTGACGGGGATCGCGGAGCAGGCGTGGGACGCACCCGCGTTCGTCATCTCCGTCGCCGCGGAGCTCGCGGGGATGCACCCGCAGACGCTGCGCCAGTACGACCGCCTGGGGCTCGTGTCCCCCCGGCGGGCCCCGGGGCGCGGGCGGCGCTACTCGCTGCGTGACATCGCGACGCTGCGCGAGGTCCAGCGCCTCTCGCAGGACGAGGGCGTGAACCTCGCCGGCATCAAGCGCATCCTCGAGCTCGAGGCGCAGGTCGAGCGGCTCACCGCGCAGGTCGAGGCGCTGCGTGCCAGGGCCGAGCCGGGACACCGCATCTTCGCGGCGGGGCCCCAGGGCGACGTCGTCGCCGTGCCCCGCGGGCACCGGCCCGCCCGCGTCACGACCAACGGCGCCCTGGTGGTCTGGAGCCCGTCGAGCCGCCGCTGAGTCCGCGGCGCCGGGACCAGCGGCTCAGCGACGCAGGTGGTGCAGGAGGCGTACCGCGGACTCGTGCGTCTCCGGGAGCGGCTCGATCCAGATGCGCGGCGGCTGGCGCACCAGGTCCGCGACCTCGAGCTGGACCGCCTGGCGGTTCACCTCGTCGCGCAGCCGGCGCACGAGCTCCCCGAGGTCGCGGTCGCGTGCCACGAGGGCCGTGAACCGCCCGCCGCCGAGCGCCGCCATGGGCTGGCCCGCCGGCAGCGACGTCGTCAGGGCCTGCCCCATCGCGGCCGACCGCGTCATGCGCCGCCAGGGCGGCACGTCCTCGCGCGCGACGTCGACCAGGACCAGGCAGTGGGTCGTGAACGCCTCGTGGCCGTGCCGGCGCGCGGCCCCGTACGTCTCGGCGAGCCGGACGCCGAGGTACTCGATCGTCGGCAGGCCGGACTCGGGGTCCAGGCAGGAGGCCCGGACCGGGACCGACGCCACCGCGTCCGCCCAGCCCTCGCACAGCGCCCGGACGACCGCCATGCCGGGCTCACGCCCGAGCAGCTCGTAGACGAGCCCGATGTCGTCCAGGGTCTCGGCGATCCCGACGCCCGCGGCGCCCCGCACCTCGCCGAGCCGGGAGGCGGCCGCGGCCGCGCACTCCTCGGCGCTGAGGGCCTCGGCGAACGCGTCGACCGCCGGGTGGTACCAGTCGCCGGGGCGCAACCACACCGACTCGACGGTCCGGGAACGCCACTGCTCGCGCAGGCTCGCCGCCGACCCGTCGCGCGTCAGGTCCGTGGTCGTCATGACAGATGAGAGCGGCCACGGCGGTGACCATGACGCCACTTCCGGCCGCGGATCGCGGAATCGGGCGGTCCGGACACTTCAGTTCAGGGCCCGCGCCGCCGATGTCACCCCCGGGGCCACCCGCACGGGGGTTGACCGCCCATGAGAGCCTGTGCACAGGGCGGACCGACGGAGGGGGCTCGGGTGACGATCGCCAACGCCTGGGACCTGTCCAGCGACGCGGAGCTCATCACCGCCGTGCGCGGTGGTGAGTCCGAGCCCTTCGGCGTCCTCTACGAGCGCCACGTCGGCGCCGCGCGCGCCGTCGCGCGCCAGTACTCCAACCGCGCCGCCGACGCCGACGACGCCGTCTCGGACGCGTTCTCGCGCGTCCTGTCCGCGATCCAGCGCGGCGGCGGGCCCGACGTCGCCTTCCGCGCCTACCTCTTCACGGTGCTGCGGCGCGTCGCGATGGAACGTACCGAGGCGAGCAAGCGGACCGTCGCGTCCGACGACGTCGAGATGTTCGAGGCGGCGGTCGGCCCCGGCGAGTCCACCGAGGCGCCGACCCTCGCCGGGTTCGAGCGCGGCGTCGTGTCCAAGGCCTACTCGTCGCTGCCGGAGCGGTGGCAGGCCGTCCTCTGGTACACCGAGGTCGAGGAGCTCAGCGCGGCGCAGATCGCCCCGATCCTGGGCCTCACCGCGAACGGCGTCGCGGCGCTCGCGTACCGCGCGCGCGAGGGCCTGCGCCAGGCCTACCTGCAGCAGCACCTCGCCGCCCCGGAGAGCGAGGCGTGCACGATCGTCAACAAGAAGCTCGGCGCGTACGTGCGCGGCGGCCTGGCCAAGCGCGAGACGGCGCTCGTCGAGGGCCATCTCGACGAGTGCGGCACGTGCCGCGCGCTGGTGCTCGAGCTCGGGGACGTCAACCACGGGATGCGGGTGGTCATCGCGCCGCTCGTGCTGGGGCTGTCCGCCGCGGTGCTGCACGGCATCGGCTTCGGCGGCGCCGCCGGTGCGGCGGGCGCCACGGCGGCGGCGTCCGCGGGTGCGGGAGCCGCCGGCTCCGCCGGTGCGACGGGCACGGCCG
>NZ_JACEXH010000265.1:0-3079 GCF_014525465.1 Actinotalea sp. JY-7885
CGCCGAGCTGCCGCGCGGGGCGCGGCGGCTGTCCGCCGGCGACCCGGCCGTGCCCACGACCACGCTGCGCCTGCCGGACTGAGCGGCCGGACCGCCGGCGTCACGCGGCGCCGACGGCGGCCTGGACCACCCGGACAGCACCGCGCCCGGGTCCCTCGCGGTGCGAGGTACCCGGGCGTTGCGCTGTTGGGGGGTGCGGTTACACGCGAGCCTTGCCGCGGCCGACGAGGCCGAGGATGAGGCTGACCACGAGCACGGCGATGCCGAGCCAGATCAGGAACTGGGCCGCCTCGACGGCGACGCCGAGCACGAGCAGCACGGCGCCGATGATGAGGATGATGAGCCAGGTAGGCACGATGGGCCCCTTTCGGTCCGGTGTCACCACCCGGAAAGTCACCGGGCGGGGGGTATTGACAGGGAGCCTGACACGTGGGTCAGGGGCCCGCATCCGGAACGATCACGTCGGGCGAAACTCGCACACCTCTGGTACACGCCACCGTGGTGACCATGGCGGGAGGCGCTGACCTGCACCGATGCGCCGCTCGCGGCGCGCGGGGCCGGCCCGCGGCCCAGATCGGGTAGCGCACGTCACAGCCGCCGCCCGGGCCGGGTGCCGCCTCAACGCCGCCCGACGAACCAGTCCCGCACCAGCGCCATGCGCGCCTCGAGCTGCTCGGTGCTCGCCAGGGCGACCTCGGGTCCGCCGCAGCGGCGGCGCAGCTCGGTGTGGACGGACCCGTGCGGCTGACCGCTGCGGCGGGCCCACGCGCTGACGAGGCTGTTGAGCTCCTTGCGCAGCGCCGTGAGGCGGCGGTGGTCCACCGCCGGGCGACCTTCGCTGCGCCCGGCGACCTGGTCCGCCTGGCGCTGACGCAGCAGCGTGCTCACCTGGTCGGCGTCGAGGAGGCCGGGCAGGCCCAGGAAGTCGAGCTCCTCCTCCGAGCCGACCTCGGCGCCGGTGCCGAACTCGCCGCCGTCGAACAGGACGCGGTCGAACGTCGCCTGCGCGTCGAGGGCCTGGAACGTCCCGGCGACGCCGTCGGCGCCCACCGCGTCGGGTGAGCTGTCCTCGCGCTCCGCCAGGAGCAGCAGGTCGGCCTCGGGGTCGGCGTCGTCGCCCTTGGGCCGGTCCAGCGCGTGGTCGCGCTCGAGCTCGAGGGTCGCCGCGAGCGCGAGGAGCTGCGGGACGCTCGGGAGGAAGACCGACGCCGTCTCGCCGCGGCGCCGCACGCGCACGAAGCGACCGACGGCCTGGGCGAAGAAGAGCGGCGTCGCGGTGGACGTCGCGTAGACGCCCACCGCCAGGCGCGGGACGTCGACGCCCTCGGAGACCATGCGGACCGCGACCATCCAACGCGACGTGCCCGCGCTGAAGGTGTCGATCCGGTCCGAGGCGCCGTCGTCGTCCGACAGCACGACCGTCGCGGCCTCGCCGGTGATGCGGCGCAGGTGTGCCGCATAGGCGCGGGCGTCGGCCTGGTCGGTGGCGATCACCAGCCCGCCGGCGTCCGGCACGCTGCGCCGGACCTCGGACAGGCGCCGGTCCGCCGCCGCGAGGACGGAGGGGATCCACTCGCCCTCGGGGTCGAGCGCCGTGCGCCACGCCTGCGCGGTCATGTCCTTGGTGAGGTCCTCGCCCAGGCGCGCGCTCACCTCGTCGCCCGCGCGGGTGCGCCAGCGCATCTGGCCGCTGTAGGACAGGAAGATCACGGGCCGCACGACGCCGTCGCGCAGCGCGTCGCCGTACCCGTACGTGTAGTCGGCGAGCGAGCGCCGGATGCCGTCGGCGCCGGGCAGGTAGGTGACGAACGGGATCGGGGCGGTGTCCGACCGGAAGGGCGTGCCGGTCAGCGCGAGCCGGCGCGTCGCCCCCTCGAACGCCTCCCGGACGGCGTCGCCCCAGCTCAGCGCGTCACCGCCGTGGTGGATCTCGTCGAGGATCACGAGGGTGGGCGCCGCCTTGGTCCGGGCGGCGTGCAGGGCGGGCTTGCTCGCGACGCCCGCGTACGTCAGCGCGACGCCGTCGAAGTCCGCACCGTGGCGACCCTGGCTGTTGCGGAAGTTCGGGTCGAGCCGGATGCCGACGCGCGCGGCCGCATCGGCCCACTGGCGCTTGAGGTGCTCCGTCGGCGCCACCACGGTGACCCGCCGCACGATGCCGCGCTGGAGCAGCTCCGTCGCGACCCGCAGGGCGAAGGTCGTCTTGCCGGCGCCCGGGGTGGCGACCGCGAGGAAGTCGCGCGGCTGGCGCTGCTCGTACGCGTCGAGCGCGGCCTGCTGCCAGGCGCGGAGCTTGCCGGCGGTGCCCCACGGCGCGCGTCCCGGGAAGGCGGGCGGCAGGTGCGAGGCGGCCGCGGCCGAGGGCGCGTGGACGGGCGCGGGCACGCCGGTGGAGGGCCCCTCCACCGATGAACGCGCCGCGTGGTGCGGGGCGTTCACCGTCCGCCGGTCGGGCCGGCGCCGTCGCCGGGCTTGTCGCCGTCCTGCGGCTCGCGCAGGCCGTCGTAGATCTCCTTGCAGATGGGGCAGACCGGGAACTTCTTGGGGTCGCGCCCGGGCACCCACACCTTCCCGCACAGCGCCACGACGGGGCTGCCGGAGAGCGCCGAGGCGAGGATCTTCTCCTTGCGCACGTAGTGCGAGAAGCGCTCGTGGTCGCCCGGCTCGACCTCCTGGCGGGTCTCCTCACGCTCCAGGACGCCGGTCGCCGAGCCCGGACCGTTGCCTCCCGGCTGACCGAAGGGGTCGTCCGGACCGCTGGGGCTGGTCGGCTGGCTCATGCGGGAGAGTCTACGACCCCCCTCCGACAGACCCCGGGCCGTCCACGCCCGACCGCCCTTCCGCGTTCGGGACGGGCGGGACCGGCCGGCCTCCGGGACCGCGCCGGGGCGTGCCGCGGCGGCGGCGCGCGGCGAGCACGACGGTGAGCGCAGCCACGGCGAGCAGGAGCGCACCGATCGCCAGCGCCCAGGCCGGGAGCGGCTGGACGACGTCGACCTCCCGGCGGACGACCGCAGACATCGGGCGCGGCTCGGCGCCGGCCGACGGCGCGACGGACGGCGTCGCGGACGGCGTGGCG
>NZ_JACEXH010000266.1:0-3071 GCF_014525465.1 Actinotalea sp. JY-7885
TGCGGGCCGTCCTGCGACCGGCCGCCGGCCTCGCCCCACAGCTCCTGGTGGTGCTCCGGCCCGTCGTCGGCCACGGCGTGGCCGATCGCGAAGCCGGCGCCGCCGACGACGACGGCGGCGACCGCCGCGGAGAGTCCAGCGGCCAGGAACGGCCGGGCGCTCACGCGCTCGCGCACCGTGCGGCGGGGCGCGGCGGGGGCGGGCTCGACGTCCGGTGCGGAGGTCTGCGGCTGCGGCTGGGCGTTCTCACGGTCGGGAGTGGTGCTCATGTGGGCTCCTTGATGATGATCGGACGGGCAGGAGCCCGGGAGGACGGCTCCTGCCCTGGTGACCAGGGAACACGGCGAACCTTGGGCGACGGTGGGGTGCGGCTGGGAGCGTGCTGGGAATCTGCGCGACGTGTCGCATGGCGCCGGTCGCGGCGCCGTCCTACGTTCGCCGAACCACCACCGCCGAGGAGCGTCGATGCCCGTCGTCCACCGCCTGCGCGCGCTGCGGTCCGGCACGAGCCCCGCGAGGGCGCTGGAGCTCTTCGACGAGCTGCCCCCGGTCACCGCGGACGACCTGCTCGGCACGTGGGCCGGCCGCGGGATCCCGACCGGGCACCCCCTGGACGGGCTGCTCGAGCGCTACGGCTGGTACGGCAAGCGGTTCGGCTCCTCCGAGGACGTGGACCCGCTGCTGTTCCGGGCCCCGCGGGGCCGGCTCGTCGGCCTGACGCCGGCCCTCCTGCCGGTACGACCCGTGCTCCGCATGGCGCCCGCCGCGCGCGGCCCCGTCGGGGTCGCGGCCTTCTCGCTGCTCCGCCCGCTCCTGACGACCGGCACTCCGCAGGCGAGGCTGCGGACCGTCCGGTACCGCGGCACGGTGTCGGCCGCGCTGGTCTACGACAGGTTCCCGGCCATCGACGCGTTCCGCGGCGTGGACCGGGACACCGTCCTGGGCGTCATGGACCTGCGCTGGTCCCCGGCGCCCTACGTGTTCGTGCTGCGCCGCGCGGGAGGCGTCACTCCCCGGTGACCCTCACGTCGCCGCCCGGGAGGAGGCGGCCGGCGAGGGCCTCGGCCTTGGCGGCCTGGGCCTCGGGGACCGTGAAGCGCGCGATGTCCTCGGTCACGAGCATCGACGTCACGGTGACCTCGCCGACGACCGTCGCGGCGAGGTCGTGCGTCGCCGTCTGGGTCCCGGGCGCCTCGGTCGAGATGCTGCCGGCGCCGGCCGCGTCCCGGACGCGCAGCTCCGCGTCGTCCCGCAGGCCGTCGACCCTCGGCACGGGGTCGAGGACCGCGTTGAGCGCCCGGAACGCCTCGGGGGCCTGCGCCAGCTCCGCGACGACCGCCTCGATGGCGAGGTCGGGGCCGGTCGGACCGCCCACGTGCAGCTCGGTGACGTCCGCCGCCGTGGCGAGCGTCTCGGCCAGGTCCAGCACCTCGCTCGGGTCGCCCTCGTGCGGCAGGCCGGCACTGACCACCGCCGAGCCGATCTGACGGACCAGGCTCACGGACGCCGCGTGGCGGCCGGGGTCGAAGTCCATCGCGCGCTGGACGACGTCGTCCACCTGCTCGGGCGTGGCGTCCGCCGCCATGACCAGGCTCGCGTCGATCGCGCCGATGAAGGGGAGGCTGTTCTGCGAGACCAGGGTGATGCTCTCGAGGCCTGGGCGCTCGCCCATCCACTCCTCGAAGTCGGCCGCGACCGAGGCGCCGGCGTCCACGGCGCAGCCGGAGAGCAGGGCCGCGCAGGACAGGGCGGCGACGGCAGCGCCGAGCCGGGTACGCATGATCATCCGGCTGATGATGTCATGTCGTCACCGGTGGCGAGAGCGGGCTCAGGACCCGTGCGCCTCCAGCACCGCGCGCACGCGCTCGGTGTCCGCGTCCGTCCAGCCCTGCGGCGCGGCGACCGCGACCCACGCGTCGAGCACGACGTCGTCGTAGTTGTGGCCGTGGCCGTCGGGCACCGTCTTGGAGTTCGTCATGTCGACGGTGACCTGCCAGAACGTGACGACCGGGTACCAGGTCATGGTGGGCAGGACGTCCTGGCCCCGCGGCTCCTCGAGCCAGTCGGGCCGGGTGAGGACCAGGTCCGGGGACCACCAGACCACCGGGTCGGACGGGTGCTGCAGGTAGACGACGCGGGGCTCGATCCACGGCGTCGGCGGCTGCGTGAGGCCGTCGGCGTCGGCGGAGAACCGGGCGACGAGCCCGCTCGCGTACACCGGCGCCACCTCGGGCGTGCCGGGGTCGCGCCGCTCGACCAGCGAGCGCCACAGGTCGTTGGAGTGCGGCGGGCCGGCCCAGACCACCCCGTCCGTGTGCGCGCGGATGTCCGCGAGCGTGGTGAACGCGTGCTCCGAGCCGCGGGCGCCCAGGCTCTCGCCGTACACGAGCAGCCGCGGCCGGTCCTCCTCGGGCAGGGACTCGACGTGCGCGGAGATCGTGTCGAGCAGCACGCGCCCTTCCTCCTCGACGCGGGGCAGGTCCAGCAGGAACGACAGCCCGCTCGGCAGGTAGGAGTACTGCGTCGCCACGACGGCGGTGTCCCCGCCGTGCAGCAGCTCGAGGCTGTCGACCGCCGCGGCGTTGACCCAGCCGCTCCCGGTCGTGGTGACGACCGCCAGGACGGACCGCTCGAAGGCCCCGGTGCGCTCGAGCTCGGCGAGCGCGAGCTCGGCCCGCTCCTCGGCGGTGCCGGCGCTCTCCACGCCGACGTAGACCCGCACGGGCGCGACGGCCGCCGCACCGGCGACCACGGCGAGCTCGTCCGCCGTCGGCCCGGTCGAGACGAACCGGCGGCCCTCCCGCCCGAGCGACTCCCAGGCGACCAGGGACTGCGGCGACCCGGAGCGACCGGCGGCGTCCGGCTGTTCCACGCCGGGGAAGTCCAGGTCGTTGCGGCTGCTGAACGCCGAGTCGACCACCGCGACCGCCCGGCGCAGCACGACGTCGTTGACCAGAACCAGCACGAGCAGGACGGCGGCCACCGCGCCCACGACGGACGCCGCGCGCTGCGGGAGCCTGCCCCACCGCTGCGCCGCGCGCCCGAGGAGCCGGGCGAGGCCGCGCAGGCCG
>NZ_JACEXH010000267.1:0-3048 GCF_014525465.1 Actinotalea sp. JY-7885
CGTGGGGCGCGAGGAGCGCGAGGGCGTGCAGCGCGTCGCCGCCGTTGTTGCCGGAGCCGACCAGCGCGACGACGCCCGCGCCGGCCACCCTGCCCCGGACCCGCCGCAGCTCCTGGCGGACGGCGCGGGCGAGCGCCGTGGCGGCGTGGTGCATCAGCCCCCCGGCGTAACCGCGCTCGCGGGCCAGCAGGGGCGCCTCGGCGGCGCGCACGTCGGCGGAGGCATAGGCGTCCATGGGCACCATCCTGCCCACGATCCCGCTCGCGTAAACTCGCCGCGAGGCCATGGGATGGGGTGACGCATGAGTCCGAGCACTCGCTCGGAGCGCTCCGCGCGCCTTGTCGCGGAGGCTCGTGACCGGATCCTCGTGCTGGACGGCGCCTGGGGCACGATGCTGCAGCGCGCCGGTCTCGAGGAGCGGGACTTCCGTGTCGACGGCGCCGAGGAGGGCCGCAGCTACGCGGGCAACTTCGACCTGCTGCAGCTGACGCGCCCCGACGTCGTGCTCGACGTCCACCGCGCCTACCTCGACGCGGGCGCCGACATCACGAGCACCAACACGTTCAACAGCACGGTGATCTCGCAGGCCGACTACGGCACCGAGCGCCTCGTCCCGGAGATGAACGAGGCGGCGGCGCGGCTCGCGCGGCAGGCCGCCGACGAGGCCGAGGCACGCGACGGCCGGCCGCGCTGGGTCGCGGGCGCCGTCGGCCCCACGAACCGGACCGCGTCCCTGTCGCCCGACGTGGAGCGCCCGGGCTTCCGCAACGTCACGTTCGAGGACCTCGCTGCCGCCTACACCGAGCAGGTGAGCGCCCTGATCCGCGGCGGCGCCGACCTCCTGCTGGTCGAGACGGTCTTCGACACCCTCAACGCCAAGGCCGCGCTCTTCGCGTGCGAGGAGGCGTTCGCGGCGACGGGGACACGGCTGCCGATCATGCTCTCGGGGACCATCACCGACCAGAGCGGCCGGACGCTGTCCGGGCAGACGCCCGAGGCCTTCGTCATCAGCACCGAGCACGCCGACCTGTTCTCCGTCGGTCTGAACTGCGCGCTCGGTCCCGCGCTGCTGCACCCGTACCTGCGCGAGCTCGGCGGCGCGACCACGGCGCTGGTCTCCGCGCACCCCAACGCGGGGCTGCCCAACGCGTTCGGCGAGTACGAGGAGACGCCGCAGGAGATGGCGGAGGTCCTCGGACGCTTCGCGCGCGAGGGCCTGCTCAACGTGGTCGGTGGCTGCTGCGGCACGACGCCCGAGCACATCCGCGCCATCGCGGACGCCGTCGACGGCGTCGCGCCGCGCGTGCCCCCACCCCCGTCGCCCTACCTGCGCCTGTCGGGCCTCGAGCCGTTCGTGCTCACCCCCGAGACCAACTTCGTCAACGTCGGCGAGCGCACCAACATCACCGGCAGCCCGCGGTTCCAGAAGGCCGTGCTCGCGGGCGACGACGCCGCGATGGTCGCGATCGCCGCGCAGCAGGTGGCGGGCGGCGCCCAGCTCGTCGACGTCAACGTCGACGACGGCATGCTCGACGGCCCGCAGACCATGTCGCGGTTCCTCAACCTGCTCGCCGTCGAGCCGGACATCGCGCGCGTCCCCGTGATGATCGACTCCTCGGACTGGACCGTCCTCGAGTCCGGGCTGCGCCGGGTCCAGGGCAAGGCCGTCGTCAACTCGCTCTCGCTCAAGGACGGCCCCGAGGCGTTCCTGGAGCGGGCGCGGCGGGTCCGGCGCTACGGCGCCGCCGTCGTGGTCATGGCCTTCGACGAGCAGGGGCAGGCGGACACGCTCGAGCGCCGCACCGCGATCTGCGAGCGCGCGTACCGGCTGCTGGTCGACGAGGCGGGGTACCGGCCGCAGGACATCATCTTCGACCCGAACGTGCTCACCGTCGCGACCGGCATGGCGGAGCACGACGGGTACGCCCGCGACTTCATCGAGGCCGTCCGCTGGATCAAGGCGAACCTCCCCGGCGCGCTCACGAGCGGCGGCATCAGCAACGTCTCGTTCTCCTTCCGCGGCAACAACCACGTGCGCGAGGCGATGCACGCGGTGTTCCTCTCGCACGCGATCGCCGCCGGCCTCGACATGGGCATCGTCAACGCGGGCATGCTCACGGTGGAGAGCGAGATCGAGCCCGACCTGCGCGAGGCGGTGGAGGACGTCATCCTCGCGCGCCGCCCGGACGCCACGGAGCGGCTGCTCGCGCTCGCCGACTCCTACAAGAAGGTGCGCAAGGACGCACCCGAGCTGCAGGCCTGGCGCGAGCTGCCCGTGGCCGACCGCCTCTCGCACGCGCTCATCAACGGCATCGTCGAGCACGTCGCGGCCGACGCCGAGGAGGCGTACCGCGAGCTCGGCTCGCCGCTGCGTGTCATCGAGGGGCCGCTCATGGCGGGCATGGACGTCGTCGGCGACCTCTTCGGCGCCGGGAAGATGTTCCTGCCGCAGGTCGTGAAGTCGGCACGCGTGATGAAGGCCGCCGTCGCGCACCTGACGCCCTACCTCGAGGCGGAGAAGGCCGCCCGCGAGGCCGCCGGCGAGATCGAGGCACGCGGCAAGGGCACCGTCGTCATGGCCACGGTCAAGGGCGACGTCCACGACATCGGCAAGAACATCGTCGGCGTCGTGCTCGCGTGCAACGGCTACACGGTGCACGACCTGGGCGTCATGGTGCCGGCCGAGAAGATCCTCGCGGCCGCCGCCGAGCTCGGTGCCGACGTCGTGGGCGCCTCGGGCCTCATCACGCCGAGCCTGCACGAGATGGTCGCCCTCGCGGCGGAGATGGCGCGGCAGGGTCTGCGCACGCCCCTGATGATCGGCGGGGCGACGACGAGCCGGGCCCACACCGCGGTCAAGATCGACCCGGTCTACCCCCACACCGTCGTGCACGTCGCCGACGCGAGCCGCGCGGTCGGCGTGGTCGCGGACCTGCTGGCCCGCCCGGACGAGGTCGCCGCGCGCACGGCGGCCGACCACGCCGCCCTGCGCGAGCGCCACCGCGAGAAGGACCACGCGCTCGTGCCGCTGGCGGAGGCGCGCCGCCG
>NZ_JACEXH010000268.1:0-3039 GCF_014525465.1 Actinotalea sp. JY-7885
GGGCGCCGCCGCCATCAGCGCGGCGGCGAGCGGGTGCCGCGCCGTCCAGGCGCGCGCGTCGACCGCGGCGGGCGCCGGTGGCGCGGCCGGGAAGGGCGGGGGACTGGACATACCGGCACACTACGGACGACCACCGACACGGTCTGCGCACCTGCGGCGCGGGGGCCGGCCGACCCGCGCGACTAGGCTGGCACCACCATGCCTGAGAACCTCGCAATGCCGTCCGCCCCGTCCTCCACCGCCTCCGGATCGGACGTCCGCGTCCGGTTCTGCCCGTCGCCGACCGGCACGCCGCACGTCGGGCTGATCCGCACGGCCCTGTTCAACTGGGCGTACGCGCGGCACACCGGCGGCACGTTCGTCTTCCGGATCGAGGACACGGACGCCGCGCGCGACAGCGAGGAGAGCTACCAGCAGCTGCTCGACGCGCTGCGCTGGCTCGGTATGGACTGGGACGAGGGCGTCGAGGTCGGCGGACCCCACGAGCCGTACCGCCAGTCGCAGCGGATGGACGTCTACGCCGACGTCGCGCGCCGCCTGCTCGAGGCCGGCTACGCCTACGAGTCCTTCTCGACGCCCGAGGAGGTCGAGGCCCGCCACCGCGCGGCCGGGCGCGACCCCAAGCTCGGCTACGACGGCTTCGACCGCGACCTCACCGAGGAGCAGAAGGCGGCCTACCGCGCGGAGGGCCGTGAGGCCGTGCTGCGCATCCGGATGCCCGAGGACGACGTCACGTTCACCGACCTCATCCGTGGCGAGCTGACCTTCAAGGCCGGCTCCGTACCCGACTTCGTCATCGTGCGCGGCAACGGTCAGCCGCTCTACACCCTGACCAATCCGGTCGACGACGCGCTCATGGGCATCACGCACGTCCTGCGCGGCGAGGACCTGCTGTCCTCGACCCCGCGCCAGGTGGTGCTGTACCGCGCGCTCACGGCGATCGGCGTCGCGCAGGTGGAGCCGGTCTACGGCCACCTGCCGTACGTCATGGGGGAGGGCAACAAGAAGCTCTCCAAGCGGGACCCCGAGTCCAGCCTCTTCCTGCACCGCGAGCGGGGCTTCACGCCCGAGGGCCTGCTCAACTACCTCGCGCTGCTGGGCTGGTCGATCGCGCCGGACCACGACATCTTCACGGTCGAGGAGATGGTCGCGGCCTTCGACGTCGCCGACGTCAACCCGAACCCGGCCCGCTTCGACCTCAAGAAGGCCGAGGCCATCAACGCCACGCACCTGCGGATGCTCGCGCCCGAGGACTTCCGCGCGCGCGTGGTGCCCTACCTCCACGCGGCGGGGCGGGTCTCCGCGGCGTCGTACGACGCGCTCACCGACGCCGAGCGCAGGGTCCTGGACGTCGCGGCGCCCCTGGTGCAGGAGCGCATGACCCTGCTCGGCGAGGCCGTCGGCATGCTGGGCTTCCTGTTCGTCGACGACGCCGCCCTGGAGGTCGAGGACGACGCGCGCGCCGCGCTGCGCGACGACGCCGCCCAGGTGCTCGACGCGGCCACCGCCGCACTCGAGGCGCTGCCCGACGACGGCTTCACGACGGCCGCGACGCAGGAGGCGCTCACCGCCGCGCTCGTCGAGGGCCTCGGCATCAAGCCGCGCTTCGCGTTCACACCGCTGCGCGTCGCCGTGTCCGGCCGCCGCGTCTCGCCGCCGCTGTTCGAGTCCATGGAGATCCTCGGCCGCGCGTCCACCCTCGCCCGCCTCGCGGCGCTGCGCTCGACCCTGTGACGGGCGAGGCGCCGCGTCCCGACGCCGGCCGCCGCGTCGACGGCGTCCTCTTCGACATCGACGACACGCTCGTCGACACGCGCGCGGCGTTCGGCGCCGCGCTGGCCGCCGTGGCCGAGCGCTACCTGCCGCACGTGCGCCCCGAGCAGCACGCCGACCTCCTCGCGACGTGGCGCGCCGACGCCGGCGGCCACTACGCGCGGTACACGCGCGGGGAGCTCGGCTACGCCGCGCAGCGGATGGTGCGCGCCAACGAGCTGCACCGCCGCTTCGGCGGCCCGGAGCTCGACGACGCCGCGTACGCGGCCTGGGCCGCGGTGTTCGAGGCGGGCTTCACGGGGGCCTGGGCGGCGCACCCCGACGCGCGCGGGACCGTCGACCGACTGCTGTCTGCGGGCGTCGCCGTCGGCGCGCTGTCGAACGCCGCGGTCGCCTACCAGGCGAGCAAGCTCGAGCGCGTCGGGCTGCTCGCCGACGTCCCCGTGCTGGTCGGCGTCGACACGCTCGGCTTCGGCAAGCCGGACCCGCGCGTCTTCGCCGAGGCGTGCCGCCGGCTCGGGACCGCGCCCGGACGGACGGCGTACGTCGGGGACGAGCTCGACGTCGACGCGCGCGCCGCGGTCGCCGCGGGGCTGCTCGGCGTCTGGGTGGACCGGCCGGGACCGCGTCGCACCGAGGTGCCCGACGCCGGCGTCGCGGCCGCCCGGGAGGCGGGCGTGGTCGTCGTGCGGTCCCTGGACGAGGTCCCGGCGCTGCTCGGCGTCTGAGCCGCCGTCACGTCGCTGCTCGCGGCCCCGGTCCGAGCCGTCCGCCGGCTCCGCGGGACGGTCTCCGTCAGCCGCGCACCCACAGCGTGACGGCGGCCGCCAGCGCGACGACGACGATGAGCCCGCGCAGCAGCGTCGGCGGAAGACGCCGCCCGACGCGGGCTCCGAGGACCCCGCCGATCGCGGACCCCACCGCGACGAGTCCCGCGATGCGCCAGTCGACCAGACCGCCGACGACGAACACGGTCGCGGAGACGAGGTTCGCCACCCCCGCGAGCACGTTCTTGGCGCCGTTCGCCCGGTGCAGGTCGGTCGTCCAGCCGATGCCGAGCAGCGCGAGCAGCACGACGCCCTGGGCGGCCCCGAAGTAGCCGCCGTAGACCCCGGTCGCGCCGACGCCGACGGCGAGCCCGAGCGTCAGCGGGAGCGTCGTGTGGGTCGCGTTGGGGACCTGCGCCGTCCCGGGTGGTGCGTCGGCGGCCGCCCGCGCCGCGGCCCGACGCCGGACGACGGCGGCGACGCGCGGCTGCGCGGCCGC
>NZ_JACEXH010000269.1:0-2955 GCF_014525465.1 Actinotalea sp. JY-7885
GGGCTGCGGGGCCCCGGACCTCCGCCCGCCGGCGCCCGCCGTGTCCGTGCCGTCGCCGTCACCGTCACCGTCGCCCGACGACGGCGCTGGCGCGGACGCCGGTGCCCCCGGCACCGCCGTCGCCGGCACGGCGCTCGCGGCCGTCGTCGAGCTCGAGGTCAAGGGGCGCGCGCCCCGGACGGGCTACGACCGGGACCTGTTCGGGCACGGCTGGGTCGACGTCGACCGCAACGGCTGCGACACGCGTAACGACGTCCTCGCGCGCGACCTCGCGCACCCCACCGTCGAGCCCGGGACGCACGGCTGCGTCGTGCTCACCGGGACGCTCGTCGACCCGTTCTCGGGCGCGACCATCGAGTTCGTCCGGGGGCAGGGGACCAGCGAGCTCGTGCAGATCGACCACGTCGTGGCGCTCTCGGACGCGTGGCAGAAGGGGGCGCAGCAGTGGGAGGCGGCCACCCGGGTGGCGTTCGCGAACGACCCGCTCAACCTGCTCGCGGTGGACGGGGCGCTCAACCAGCAGAAGGGCGACGGTGACACCGCGACGTGGCTGCCGCCCGACGCGGGCTTCCGGTGCGCGTACGTCGCGCGGCAGGTCGCGGTGAAGCGGGCGTACGACCTGTGGGTCACGCAGGCCGAGGCCGACGCGATGGTGCGGGTGCTCCGCACGTGCCCGGACGAGCCGCTCCCCACGGACGCGGCCGGGCCCGTCCGGCCCTCGGCGCCCGCGTTGGTCGAGCCGCCCGTGGCGCCCCCGGCCAACCCGGGCGACGCGGTCGACTGCGGGGACTTCGCGTCGTGGACGCAGGCACAGGCCTGGTACGACACCTACCGCCCGGCGTACGGCGACGTCGCCGGCCTCGACGGGGACGACGACGGCGTCGCGTGCGAGACGCTCCCGGGCGCGCCGTGAGACGTGGCGGGCGTCAGCGCGCGGAGCGGTACTCCATCGTGATCGGGCACTGGAACGGGTCCCGGGCCTGGAGGCCGACGCGGTTGAGGTAGGCGATGACGATCGCGTACGACTGCGCGAGGCTCGTCTCGGTGTAGCGGATGCCCCGCGACTCGCAGAACTCGCGCACGATGGGCTGCACGCGGCGCAGGTGCGGGCGCGCCATGCTCGGGAAGAGGTGGTGCTCGACCTGGTAGTTGAGCCCGCCCATGAACCAGTCGGTGAACCGGCCGCCGCGGACGTTGCGGCTCATCAGGACCTGCCGGCTGAGGAAGTCGATCCGGCTGTTCTTGGGGACGATCGGCATGCCCTTGTGGTTGGGGGCGAAGACCGCACCCATGTAGAGGCCGAACAGCGCGACCTGCACGCCCACGAACGCGAACGCCATGCCGACGGGCAGCGCCCAGAAGACGAGCCCGAGGTAGCCGCCGAGGCGCAGGGTGACGAAGGCGATCTCGACCGGGCGGCGCTTGACCTCGCCGCGCCCGAAGATCGTCTTGAGGCCCGCGAGGTGCAGGTTGAGGCCCTCGAGCAGCAGGAGGGGGAAGAAGAGCCAGCCCTGGCGGGCGTGGAACCACGCGCGCAGGCCGGTGACGGGCTCGGTGCGGTCCTCGTTGTGGAAGAGGATGACGTCGGGCGCGATGTCCGGGTCGGCGCCGACCTGGTTCGGCTTGGCGTGGTGGCGGCTGTGCTTGTGCTGCCACCACCCGTAGCTCATGCCCGCGTAGAGGTTCGCGAGCACGAGGCTCGCCCAGTCGTTCCACCTGCCGGACTTGAAGATCTGGCGGTGGGCGGCGTCGTGACCGAGGAACATCACCTGACCGAGCACGACCGCGAGCCCGGCGGCGACGAGCAGCTGCCACCACGAGTCGCCGAGGAGCACGAGCGCGGTGACGCACGCGCCGAGCGCGAGCGTGAGGAGCGCGAACTTCGTCCAGTAGTAGCCGTAGCGACGTCGCATGAGGCCGGCGTCCTGGACGGTGCGCGTCAGGGCGGTGAACTCGCCCGCGGGGCGCGAGGCCGGCACGGCGGGCGTCCGCTCGAGGGTGGGGGTGGAGGAGGAGATGGCGTCCATACGGCGCGTCCGCTCTGTCGAAGGGTGACGCAATGCCGTGGCAGCACATCAGTAAACCTACGCAAGCGTAACCTCGGGCGCCCCGGAACGCGAGAGGTCGGGCCTGCGGCGCGCGACCACCCGTCGGTGTAACCGCTCCCACCCGAACGGCCGAACGGTGGTCGACGATTCAACGAGGTGTTTGACCTTCGATGCCGGACGAGGGCACACTTGCCCTGACAGTGCGCATCGCCTGCCCCCTGCGCGGTGCGCACTGTTCTCACTTCCGGCCGGCACCGGCATCCGGTGCCCGTCCCGCGTGACGTCGCCGCGGGACTGCCGCCGCCGCCGAGCCCCCCACCCGGGACTCGGTCAGGCGCGTCCGCGTGAGGTGCGCCGCCGACGGCGCGGCACCCGTGCGTGCGCGGTTGGCGCAGTTAGCGTGAGGCCGTGACCGCTCCCGAGCTCCACCAGGATCCGGGACCCGGCGGCGAGGTCCCCGGGTCCGGGTCTGCCCCTGTCGCCGTGCCGCCCCTGACGACCGCGCAGCTCGTCGCGCGCGTCCGCGACGAGTGGCGCAGCGCGCTGGTCGCCCGCGGGGGCCACTCCGCGCTGGCCGACGTCGACCGGCTCGGCGACGCGCAGCTCGACCTCTCGGCCGCCCACCCCTCGGGCATCGCCCAGCTCTTCGCGGGCCGACCCACGCGCCTGTCCAACCTGGTGCGGGAGGGCTCGGCGCTCTCGGCCGCCAAGCGGCGGGCCCGCGCCGTCGGCGCCCTCGCCGACGAGCACGCCCAGCGCTACGGCATCGCGTCGGCGTTCCTCGCGATCGGGGTCGCCACCTGGACCGAGCCGCGGGACGCCGCCGCCGACGACGACGACGTCGACCGCCTCGCGGAGACGACCCGGCCCGGCGGCGCCCGGCCGGGCCCGGCCCGGGGCGACGCCG